>CAMZIK010000039.1 GCA_947307175.1 uncultured Clostridia bacterium | reverse complement strand
AGTTGTGAGGATAGACGAACTTTTTCTGATAGGCTTTGAAAGCTCTGTCCTCCTCTTCGTTCTTTACATCGTAGTCTACAACGAGCATAGGCTTTTCCGCAAAGCTGTCGGCATCTGCCTGTGCCTGCTTTTCGTATTCTTCAAGCTCTTTTTCCTCGAAGCTCTTGAAATCGTTTTTCTCCGCCATAATTGTAATATTTCCTCTCTTTTTTTTGAAACCCTGTTTCAGCAGGTTTATTTGTATAAGTAACAAGGATTGATATTCAAGCCCTAAAGGGCTTGAGGAAACCTGCGTTACCACAGGGCAAGGGAGCGCCCTCTCTTGCAGGGCAGCTCCCTCTTTAAAAACAGTCCGCCGGACTGTTTTTAAATTCACCCTTTACCGAGCGCCCTACGGGAAAGATTCCGCTGACTGCGGTCAGCGGCACGGGCTCTGCCCGTGACCCGCAAGCCTTTTTTACGAGAAAAGGCTTGACCGAAAAACCTGTTGATATTCTTGCTTTATCAGCTCTGCTCAGACATCCAGTTCTTTTGCGTACTCTGCGTTCTTTTCTATAAACTCCTTACGAGGCTGGACTTTATCGCCCATAAGGATAGTGAATATTTCGTCGGCTTTGACTGCGTCCTCCATAGTCACTCTTATCATCGTTCTGGTCTCAGGATCCATTGTGGTCTCCCAAAGCTGCATCGGATCCATCTCACCAAGACCCTTATATCTCTGAACGTTGACCTTTCCGCCGTTTGCGGAATATTCGGCGATATATCTGTCTCTTTGTGCATCGGTATATGCGTACTTGAACGACTTGCCCTTCTGCACCTTGAAAAGCGGCGGCTGGGCAAGATACACATGACCGTGCTCTATCAGCGGTCTCATGAATCTGAAGAAGAATGTCAGCAGCAGCGTTCTGATATGCGAGCCGTCTACATCGGCATCTGCCATGATTATTACTTTGCCGTAGCGGAGCTTTGAAAGGTCAAAGTCCTCGCCTATGCTCGTTCCGAGAGCTGTTACGACAGGGGAGAGCTTGTCGTTGCCGTAGACTCTGTCGATACGGGCCTTTTCAACGTTGAGCATCTTACCCCACAGAGGAAGGATAGCCTGGAACTTTCTGTCCCTGCCTTCCTTTGCAGAGCCGCCCGCAGAATCTCCCTCGACGATATAAATTTCGGTGACCGAAGCGTCTCTTTCGGAGCAGTCTGCAAGCTTGCCCGGCAGGCTCGAAGATTCAAGTGCGCTCTTTCTTCTTGTAAGCTCTCTTGCTTTCTTGGCTGCTTCTCTTGCTTTCTGCGCCTGGACGGACTTATCGAAGATAGCCTTTGCAACAGGCGGATTCTCCTCAAAGTAGTTCATCAGCTTTTCGGTGACTATCTTATCAACGAACGGTCTGACCTCGGGATTTCCGAGTCTGCCCTTTGTCTGTCCTTCAAACTCGCAGTTGGTGAGCTTGACCGAAACTATGGCGGTAAGACCCTCACGAACGTCCTCTGCGAGCAGTTTATCTCCGTCCTTAAGGTAACCGAACTTTTTGCCGTACTCGTTTATTACCCTTGTCAGCGCAACTCTGAATCCTGTTTCGTGCGAGCCGCCGTCGGGCGTATGGATATTGTTTGCAAACGAAAGGATAAGGTCGTTATAGGTATCGTTATACTGCAAAGCGACCTCGGCGAACATATCGTCCTGCTTGCCGCTTACATAGATGACCTCCTCGGAGAGCGCTTCCACGCCTCTGGTCTTATGGATATGCTCTACGAACTGTCTGATACCGCCCTCATAGTGCAGCGTTTCGCTCTTGATGTTTTCAGGGTCACGCTTATCTGAGAAAACGATCTTTATACCACCGTTGAGGAAAGCCTGTTCACGCAGTCTCTTTTCAAGTATATCATACTCGTAAACAGTAGTCTCCTGGAATATCTCAGGGTCAGCTTTGAACAGAACAGACGTACCTGTTTTATCCGTTTCGCCGATTATTTTCAGAGGCTCGGTATAATGTCCTCTGTCAAAATGCTGGAAGTGGATATTCTTGCCGTCGTAAACAGTCAGTTCCAGATATTCCGAAAGCGCATTGACGACAGACGCACCAACGCCGTGCAGACCGCCTGCTACTTTATATCCGCCGCCGCCGAACTTTCCGCCTGCGTGTAGGATAGTATAAACGACGGTAGCCGCAGAGATGCCCTCTTTCGGGTGGATACCGGTAGGTATACCACGTCCGTTATCAGTGACTCTGATAATATCGCCTTCGAGTATATCAACATCTATCTGAGTACAATAGCCTGCGAGCGCTTCGTCTATGGCGTTGTCAACTATCTCGTAAACAAGGTGATGCAGACCTCTTGAGCCTGTTGAACCGATATACATACCGGGTCTTTTTCTTACGGCTTCAAGTCCTTCGAGCACCTGTATCTGATTTTCGTCATAGTTGTTGCTCTTGTCTACCTGTGAGATATTTTCCAAATTGTTATCCAAGATCTTATCCTCCTGTTTTGGTATAGATATGATGTATTGTTTTTATTTTTTCAGTTGTCTGTCCTGCCCTTTTGAAAGAATACAGAAGTATTTTTCAGTGAGCAGTTGAGAGATCCTTCTGAAAAGATTTTTTCTCAGACTCATTCTGAACTCTCACTACTTTTTCGGTATAGAGAGTCGCAGACTCTCTGTGCCGAAAAAGCAATAAAAGTTTTAGGAGTGGGGTTTGGGGAGAAACCCTTTTTCAAAAGGGGTCTCCCCAACTTTTCATTGGGAATAATTTCTGTGTCTTTTCAGAAGCGTAGAACACGCAAGCTGAGAGATATAGACTGTCTCGGTAAATTCTTTATCCAAGCATACGATGAAGCTTTTCGGCATTTCGTAGGTACAGTTGACAACTCTTGCATTCTTTGATGCAAAGTTCAGAAACTGCTTGGTTATCTGCGATACAGACGAGTTTTCTATATCGAATATCCCGATTATATCCTTTTCATTTACGATAAAGTCATTTCCGAGATGAAGATACATCAGTCTTTCTTTTCCTTTCGCTTATGCGTTTTTATCCTTCCACCCTCGATATTGTACAATCTTCCGTGCTGGTTCTTTTCAAACTGGATATTCTTTTCGCAGCAGGTTATGAACACCTGCATACCCTTTATCTTTGAAAGCACGAACTTCTGCCTGAACTCATCAAGCTCGCTTAGCACATCATCAAGCAGGATACACGGCGCATCGTCTTTTTCCTGTTCAAGAATATACGCCTGAGAGAGCTTTAAAACGAGTGCTGTTGATCTGTGCTGTCCCTGCGAGGCATAATCCCTGCAGGCAAGACCGTTTATCTTTGTGATTATATCATCACGGTGGATACCTTTCATGGTGAATCCTGCTCTGATGTCCTCGTCGGTATTCTTTTTCAGCACATCAAGATATTCTCTTGCAAGGTCGCCAGCAAAATCCTTTCTGCCCTCAAGCTTTGAAAAGACTGTTGAATAATAGTTTATCTCCAGCTTTTCCTTGCCCTGAGATATTTCAGAATAGAGCTTTGACGCAAAACTTGCAAGCTTTTTTGTATAATTATATCTCAGAAGCGAGATATACGAGCCGAGCTGTGCAAGCTGGGTATCCCAGCCTTCAAGCTCGTCCTTTGAGCTTTTTCCGTAGGCTATATTTTTCAACAGCGCATTTCTGTGCTCTATTATCCTGTCATATTTTGCGCACACGCCCGAATAATTGTTTTTTATCTGGCTTACGCAAAGGTCAATGAACTGTCTTCTGTTTTCGGGTGATCCTTTGGATATATCAAGATCTTCAGGAGTAAACACCACGCAGTCAAGCTGACCGAACAGCTTTGACGGGGTCTTGACTTTGACTCCGTTCAGAAACAGGTCTTTTTCTTTGAGATTATTCTTGTCCATTGAATAGCGCACGGTCTGTTCACGAAAATTATCCTTGAAGCTCACCTCGATAGTCATATGATCTTTATCTATGTCTATCATTTTGCTGTCCTTGGTGCTGCGGAATGATCTCACTCCCGTACACAGCCACACAGCTTCGATAAGATTCGTTTTTCCCTGTGCGTTCTTTCCCCAGAAGATATTGAGTTCTTCATGAGGTGACAAGTCTACTTTTTTGAGGTTTTTGAAACCGTCAGCATAAATTCTGGTAATATACATATATCAGTTCGTGACAAGTATCTCCGTATCAAGTTCATCTATCTGCACTTTGTCTCCTGGGCGTATTTTCTTGCCTCTCATCGTGCAGACCTCTCCGCCGACTTTTATTCTTTCCTCGGCGATTATTTCTTTTGCGATACCGCCTGTTTCAACGACTCCCGCATATTTTAAAAGCGAATCGAGCTTTATGAAATCGGTATGTATCTTTATTTCAACTGTTTTCATTATATCAGTCCTTAGGCAGTCTTACAGGCAGTACAAGATATGTATAGCTGTCTGTATCATCACAGGAAACTATCTTCATCGGAAGCAGGCTTCCGTTCATCTGAAGCTTTACTCTGTCGTCGTCGATCACTTTCAGCGGATCCAGCAGATATTTGCACTTGAATCCTATCTCGATAACAGGTCCTGTGATAACTGCGCTTATCTCGTCGGAAATCTTACCAACCGAGGTCTTGCAGTTGATTTTCAAGCTGTTATTTTCAAAATAGCATCTTACAGGTGAAGGCGCTCTGTCGTTTATGATGAGCATTGTTCTTTCAAGGGTAGCTATGAGCTGTTTTCTGTCAACGACTACTTCTGTTTTGCTCTCTGTGGGGATAGCCGATCTGTACGGGTGAAACTCACCTTCGAGCAGTCTTGAATATACCATATAGTCATTTATCTTGAAAACGATATGCTTCAGTGTCGGGCAAAGCTCTGCGGTATCCTCCTCGCTGTCGGAAAGAAGCTCTGTTATTTTTGAAAGAGTGATCGCAGGAACAACGAACTTTGTTGCCTTTTCATACTTTACAGGTTCTGATCTGACTGCAAGTCTGTATCCGTCGATAGCAGCAAGTGTGAGCTTATCGCCGTCTATCTCAAAAAGTTCGCCTTTAAGTATCGGCTTCATATCAGTAGTTGCAACTGCAAAGACTGACTGAGCTATCATATTTTTCAGCACAGGCTGGGAAACTTTGATATTATCCTGTGAGTTTACCTGAGGAAGATCGGGATACTCGTCAGAATTCTGGGCCACAAGATTGAATGTGGTAACTCCGCTTGATACAGTCACCTGATAATTTGATGATACTTCCACCAGAACTATATCTTCCGGCATTTTTCTCAGCATATTCGAGAAAAGACCTGCATCTATTATGCACTGACCCGAATCAGAGCTTTCAACACTTACGGTAGTTCTTATACCTATCTCCATATTGTATCCGGTCAGCTCAAGTGCCTGACCGTCAAGTTTCAGCTTCATTCCCGAAAGAGCAGGGAAAGGAGCTTTCTCGGAGATCGCTTTTGAAACATTGTTCACAGCGTCAATAAGTATCTTCTTCTCACAGGTGAATTTCATTGTTATATCTTCCTTTCATCGGATTATATTGGGAGAAACCCTTTTCAGAGGATCACAAATAATAACTAAACATAATAAATGATAAACTATCAACGATCGTTTATGATTATCAAAAATGAAAAGCTGCTGTTGTTATCCATCTAACTTATATTTTTTTAGTATTAGTATTAGAGACGTTTAAAATTTTGAAAAGTCGTGAAATGCTTTTACGAAAACGTTTTCTGTATTTAGGATTTTTAATTGTGTTATTTTGAAAAAAAGTTGATTGTTTTGAAAGATTTATTGCGACCTAAAATGTTGAATGATTGTTTGTTGAAAGTTAAATTATTTGTTCAGAAATTGTCTGAAATCATCGGATTTTAAACCGCAGTTTTTATTATTTTTTGTTAAGACTGTTTATTATCTCTTTCAAAGCTTTATCAATAGGCTTATCCTATCGTGATATATGTTGAAAAGTCAGTTGAAAAAGTTTAAAAGTCTTAATTTTTACACTCTGATTCAATTATTTCTGAGATTCTTTATAATGTCATCAACATTATCTTTGAGAGCCTTGTTTGTATTGAGCAGCTGGTCAATCTCATTATAGTGTATGGTCATAGTCGAATGATTTTTATTAAGGGCATCTCCAATCTGGGTAAATGTCATGCCCTTGACGTTTTTCATAACGTATATGGTTATTTTTCTTGCAAGTGAGATCTTTGCCTGTCTGTTCTTTGAAAGGATATCCTCTGCGGTAACGTCAAATGCATCTGCAACGTCGCCTATTATCCTTTCAACAGTTATCTCAGCAGGATGATTTTCTATCATTATCTCTTTTATTACTCTCTGAGCCATAGAGATAGTTGGCTGTTCGTTGGTATAGATAGTCAGGGCTTTTATTTTCTTTATGGTGCCTTCGATCTGACGGACGTTGCTCTTGATCTTTTCAGCGATTATCCTGATAACGCTCTCGGAAAGGTGAAGGTCGAGTCTTTCGGCTTTGTTTTTGATGATAGCCATTCTCGTTTCAAGATCAGGCGGTGTTATATCTACCTGCATACCGTTTGAAAGTCTTGACTGTATCCTGTCCTGGAGCTTTGATATTTTTGAAGGGTGTATATCCGAGGTCAGAACTATCTGCTTGCCTGCGTTATACAGTTCATTGAATGTATGGAAAAATTCATCCTGCATTCTTTCTTTTCCCGCAATAGTCTGAATGTCGTCTACCAGCAGATAATCCGCATTTCTGTATTTATCATGGAATCTTACCGTATTCTTTTCGTCAAGAGCTTTTACCAGCTCATTGATAAAAGATTCTCCAGTTGTATAAACTATCTTCAGATCAGGATTGTTTTTCTTTACGTCATATTCTATCGCTTTCATCAGATGTGTTTTTCCAAGTCCCGAATCACCGTAGATTATCAGAGGATTGAAAAGCATAGTATTGAAATCCTGCTGCTCGGTGTTGTTGTTATATCTGTTTGCAACTGTCTTTGCAAAAGCAAATGCGAGCTTATTGGATTCGCCCTGAACAAAATTATCAAAGGTCAGAAGATTTGTCAGATTATCGGAATACTTAGCCGGTGTGACATTGATATTCTCGGTATCATTTTCTTCCTTTGACTTTACAAGTATCTTTACCTCAACTTCAAAGCCCATTACATTTTCAAATGCTTCATGTATTATTTTTCCGTAATTTGTTTCGGTAGTAGTCTTTGTAAATTCAGAATCGGCAAGCAGATATGCGATGTTGTTCTCGAATTTGTAAGGTTCAAGTATCTTTATCCACCTGTTATACCCCGGTTCGCTTACGGTCTTATAATCGTGGCAGTATTTCAGTACCTCCAGAAATACGTCATTAAATGTGTCCATTGATCTATTCCTCCATATACCCCTTAAAGTTCTTTCTTTTCATAGGCAGAAGCAGCTGTACAGCAGTATTAAAATTAGTAAAAAATTACAAATAGGTACACTGCTCAATTCTAAATAAGTATATCACAAATCGCAAAAAATTTCAAGCATATATATATAATTAATAGTATTTTTTATAGGGATAAAAAGAATGGGGATAAGATACAAAATAGGCGTATAATTGGGTAGATCAAAACTATATGTAGTATTTATAACAATTTGATAAATCAAAGTACACAAAAAATTTAATAAAAACCCTTAAAAAAGACTTTCAAAAGCAGAGCAAAGAGGAAAAAAACTTGCAAAAAGGTCTTGACAAATGACTATGAAATAAGATATAATGTAAAATTACAAGGGCTATGTCAAGATTTATCACTTGTCAGTCCGCATAATAAAGACTGATGCAGTGATATTTGTGTAAGTATTGCTTGGACAGGTCAACGGAAGGAGGATGAACTATTATGTTGAGAACATACCAGCCTAAGAAGCTTCACAGACAGAAGGTTCACGGTTTCAGAAAGAGAATGGCAACTGCAAACGGCAGAAAGGTGCTTGCAAGAAGGAGAGCAAAGGGCAGAGCAAGACTCAGCTACTGATCTTTTTATCTTGTTATGCTGTATTGTCTCCGCCTTTAAGGCGGAAGACAGACTGCTTTTTCGGTTAAAGAAAGAAAGCCGAAGTATCAGGGGTAAATGATTGGTGAACTTTAATTTAAAGGCGCTTTCCCCTTATGACCGACCTTTACCATTCAGATAATTGAAGGGTATAAGGTCGTTTTTAGTTTTTTAGAAGTATGATGTAAGAAGTAAGAGATAAGAGAAATGCTATTTACAACTGTTATGAAGGATAATAATGCCTTCATGCGCTGTTACAAAAAAGGAAAACGTGTCGGCTGCGACTGGCTGTGCGTGTATTATTATCCTAATAAGCTGCCTTTTTCAAGGATAGGGATAACCGCAGGCAAAAAGCTCGGAAACGCTGTGACGAGAAACAGAGTCAAGCGTATAATAAGGGCTGCTTACCGTCTGAGCGAAGAAAAGCTGCCGATAGGGTATGATGTGGTATTTGTCGGCAGAGGCAGTATCGGCGAAAAGACGAGCTGTGATGTGCAGGCATTTATCGAGTCAAGACTGATAAAAGAAATGGATAAGCCTTTTGAAAATAAGGCTTTTGTCCAGAAGAAAAAAAAATGAAATATATAGCTTTGTTTTTTGTGAGGATATATCAGAAATTCATAAGTCCGCTGTTCCCTGCAAGATGTAAGTATTATCCGAGCTGTTCGGCATACTCTGTGCAGGCTTTCAGAAAGCATGGATTCTTCAAGGGTCTTGTGCTGACTGTGTGGAGACTGCTCAGATGCAATCCGTGGAGCAACGGCGGTGTTGACTATGTCCCCGATAAACTGAGCAGAGATTATTTCAGAATAAAGAAAAAAGCTGTTAAGTAAGGAAATAAAAAACACATCACCGTGTTTTATTGTAATTTGCATATTGTTTGTGCAGAATAATTGAGGAAATTCTTCTTGGGAGTGTCTTTCTCAGTTTCTCTTTAAAAACTCTCACTACTTTTTAGCTAAAGGGATCAGGTTCCCTTTAGCTAAAAAGCAATAAAAGGTTTCTGAAGGGGGTCTGGGGGAAACTCTTCTCGAAAAGAGTTTCCCCCGGTTATCCCGCACAGATGATAAGGAAAGTAAGATGGAGGAAAGTAATGGGTATAATAGCTATCCCTTTAGGGTGGATAATGAAAGGACTATACTACTTAGTCAAGAACTACGGTATAGCACTTTTACTGTTTACGTTTATCACGAGGCTGATAGTTTTTCCGCTGGCTATCAAGCAGCAGAAAAGCACGGCAAAAATGGCACTTATTGCGCCTGAACTTGAAAAAATCAAGAAAAAATACGGAAAAAACCAGCAGAAGGTCCAGGAAGAGCAGATGGCTCTTTATGCTAAAACGGGCATAAACCCGATGGCGAGCTGCCTGCCGATGATTATAACGATGCTGATACTTTTCGCACTTATCCCTATCATCTACGGACCGCTGACATATATCTCAAACGCTGACAAGGACGAGCTTACCAACTCAAATAACCTTATCGCAGGTCTTTATATCGTTTCTGATGATATGCACAGCGATAAAAATATCGAGTATATCAATGATGAGATCGAAAAGCTCTTAAAAGACAATAAGATCACTCAGACAGAGAAAGATGATGCTGACAAAAAGACAGTATTTGAAAAGTATCTGTTCGTATATGAAAAACAAGGCGCTAAGGACGACGAGAAATATGATAAGTTCTCCGAGTATTTCCTTGACGAAGATCACTGCAAGAACGCATCAAAGAACCTCAAGGACGAAAAAGATCAGGTCAAAAAGATCATTGAAGCAGTTAAGAAGCACCCTGATATAGACTCGTTCATGCTTAACGAGGACTATATCTCAAAGAACCTTGCAACATCACGTCCAGAGCTTATGACATTCTCGTTTGTTAATAACGCTGGCGGAGATTATGCCGATATTCTGCCTGATTCCGTAGTTGATGCCGCAAAGGACATCGACTATAAGAGCTTTGGAATGGATATGGGCGTTATCCCATCGTTCAAGGATCTTACATGGATAATCCCATTCGTATCGTTCCTGCTTCAGATCGCAGTTACTATCGTTTCGCAGTATTATCAGAAAAAGAATAACCCTGCTGCAAAGAGCATGGGTATGGGTATGAAGGCAGTATTTATTATCATGCCTGTATTCTCACTGTGGATCGGTTTCAGCTACCCTGCAGGACTCGGTCTTTACTGGTGCTATTCTTCATTGTTCGCACTTGTTCAGACTATCGTTCTCAGCGTCATTTACAACCCTGCAAAAATACAGGCTATGGTAGAGGCTGAAAACGAAAAGAATAAGAAAAACGGCAAAAAGACTATGTTCGCTAAAATGGCAGAGCAGAACCTCGAAAGAATGGGCAAAGCTCCTGTTTCATCTGATGATGACGAAGAAGATGAGGATACAGAGGAAAAGAAGCTGTCCAAGGCTGAAAAGGCTGCTGAGGATCGCCGCAAGATAGCTGCCGCAAGAAAGCGTATGGCTGAAAAGTATGGCGACGAATATCAGGAATTTGCTGATGAGGACGAGGAAGAAGAAAAGCCAAAGCCTCAGCAGAGCAAGAAGAAAAAGAATAAGAACAAGAATAACAACAATAACAACGGCAGCAAGAACAATGATGCCGAAAAAACCGAAGCAGAAGAGTCTGATGAGCAGGAAAGCGAAACAGACGCAGACAGCGAGGAAGAATAACTGCACACTACCGAAGCCGCATTTCGACTTAATACCCTGAAAACAGGGCAACAAGGCTTCGTGTGATATAGTGAAATTTTATATCGAGAGGAGAAAGGTAAAAGTGAAACAGGTTTTTACCGCCGCAAGCGTGGAAGAAGCTAAGCAGCTTGCAGCAGAAGTGTTTGGCACAAGTGAAGAAAATATCACTTTCAATGTGCTGGAAGAACCTAAAAAGGGACTTTTCGGAAAGATCAAGGGAGAAGCTAAGGTCGAGGCAGAATATACCGAGACAAAATCGGATATAGCTGTAAAGTATATCAAAAGCGTGCTTGATGCAATGGAAGTTTCAAATACAGCTGTTACTGCTCAGGAAACTGAGGATGGCGCAGTTATCGAGATAGGCGGAGACGGATTTGAGGAGATGCTGGGAAAGAAAGGAGAGCTGCTCGATTCTTTGCAGTATCTCGCATCACTTGTCTGCAACAAGGTGGATAAGGAGTATTTCAGGATCTCTACCGACTGCAACGGATTCAGGGAGAGAAGAAAAGCTCAGCTTGAAGAACTTGCAAGAAAGATCGCAAATAATGTCAAGAAGAACGGCAGAAGCTCTGCTCTTGAGCCGATGAATCCATACGAAAGACGTATCGTTCATGCCGCTGTTTCCGAGATTGAGGGAGTTACCAGCCAGTCTAAAGGCGAAGAGCCGTACAGAAAGGTTATTATCTCGTCTACAACTCCAAGAAAGTATGACGACAGAGGCGGCTACAAGAAAGGCGGCAGAGGCAGACGTGATAGAGGCAGCAGAGGCGGCCGTTCCAAGGGATTTGATATTACAACAAGCTTTGAAAAGGACTACAAGAAACCTAAGCCTGAGGATTCAATGAAAGGCGCAGGCTTGTACTCTAAAATCGAATTTTGATATTGATATGTTATTGAGGGAAACTCTTTTGGAAGAAGAAAAAATGGAGAAGTCAAATTTGACTTCTCCATTTTTTAGAGTAACCGTGGTAATGGTTACTCTGCAACTGTCCGCAGGACAGTTAACCCCCTTTCAGAAACCTTTTAAAGATTTTCGGCGGCTGGGAGCTTGGCTCCCGACCGCCGAAAATGTTTTAAGAGTCCTAAGAGAGTGCAGGAAGAACATTTCCGAAGAGAGATCACCCGATCATTCAGCAAGTTTGATCTCAGAAAACAGCTTGGATTTTATATTGTTTTGTTGTTTTCCCGTGGATTTATTAAAAGTCGTTGACAAATTATCAGAATTATTGTAAAATATAGAGTAGCAAAGTATGTGCAGAAGATAGTTGATTGTTTGTTTTGCACAAAAAGCAGGTGGAAAAATCCACGGATCAGACAAGAATTAAATAAGAAACCATAAACGAAAGGTAGGATCGATATGTACGATTACGAAAGACTTGAACAGTATGCTCTTAAGATCAGCACAAGAATAGGTTTTCAGCCGAAAGTAGGTATTGTGCTGGGCACAGGACTGGGTGACCTGGTTGAGAAGATAGACGCAGTTTATGAAGTTGCATTCACCGACCTCAGCGGCTTCCCTGTTTCAACAGTTGAAGGTCATGCAGGACACTTTATTTTCGGATATTTTGAAGATGTCCCCATCGTTTGTATGCAGGGCAGAGTCCACTATTACGAAGGCTACTCTATGGACGACGTAGTTCTGCCGATAAGATTCATGGCTGTAATGGGCGTTGAGAGCGTTATCCTGACAAACGCCGCAGGCGGTATCAATAAGGATTTCAACGTCGGAGACATTATGATGATAAAGGATCACATAGCGACCTTTGTTCCCAATCCGCTTATCGGAAAGAATGTTGACCAGCTGGGCGTAAAATTCCCTGATATGTCAAAGGTCTATGACGATAAGATCAGGGAGACTTTTATTACCGTTGCAAAGCAGAACGGTATCCCGATAAGAGAGGGAGTCTATATCCAGTTCACAGGACCGTCGTTTGAAACGCCTGCGGAGATAAGAATGGCAGCAGCTCTTGGTGCAGACGCAGTAGGTATGTCTACCGCCTGCGAGGCTATCGCTGCAAGACACGCAAAGGTAAAGGTATGCGGACTTTCGTATATCTCAAATCAGGCAGCAGGCATCACTGATAAGGAGCTTTCACATGAGGACGTCCGCTGGGCATCGAAGTTCAGTGCGGAAAATGTTGAAAAGCTGCTCAGAGGTTTCTTCAGGAGCATAAAGTGATGAGAGAGATAGACGTAAAAGAAGTACAGGCGCTGGTAAAAGACCTGTGCATAAAGGCAAATCTGTATCTTCCGAAGGATATGGAGGACTGTATCCGCTGCAATGCGCAGCTTGAAAAGTCACCCGTAGGAAAAAACGTATTCGGGGATATAATAGATAATATCAATGTTGCCCGTGAGCAGACTATCCCTATCTGTCAGGACACGGGAATGGCAATTATCTTCATGGAGGTCGGACAGGACGTTCACTTTGTTGGCGGAGACATAAACGAGGCTCTTAACAGCGGCGTTGCGGAGGGCTACATCGAAGGAAAGCTGCGCTGCTCGATAGTTTCCGACCCTCTTGAAAGAGTCAACACAGGAAACAATACACCGCCTGTGGTGCATCTTAAATATGTGCAGGGCGATAAAGTGAAAGTAATGGTCGCACCAAAGGGCTTCGGAAGCGAAAATATGAGTCAGCTGAAAATGATGACTCCGAGCGTGACTCAGGACGAGATAGTTGACTGGGTGGTAGAAGTCGTTGCAAAAGCAGGCTCTAACCCTTGCCCGCCGATAGTTATCGGCGTGGGCATCGGCGGAGACTTTGAAAAGTGCGCATATCTCGCCAAGAAAGCGCTTTGCAGAGATGTTACCGTCAGAAACCCGAAACCGCTTTATGCACAGCTTGAAGCAAAAATGCTTGAAAAGATAAACAAGCTCGGCATCGGACCTCAGGGCTTCGGCGGAACTCAGACCTGCCTTGCGGTCAATATCGAGCAGGCTCCGACACATATCGCAGGCTTGCCTGTTTCGGTCAATGTCGGCTGCCACGTTACCCGTCACGCAAGCGGCGAAATTTAGGCGGCGAGATCTGCTTTGAGAGCAGAAGCACCCCGATGATGTTGGGTATCGCCATAAGAGCGTTGAAAAGATCGCTCAGATCCCAGACGGTCTGAAGGGAGAACTGCGTTCCGAGATAGGCGCAGAGCAGATATAAGCATTTGTAGAAAAGAGTTTTTTCGGGGAAAAGACAGGCAAAGGACTTTTCCCCGATGAAAAACCAGCCCGTAAGGGTGCAAAGAGAAAACAGGGTCAGGCAGAGGCTGGTGAAAAGCCTGCCGAAACTTCCGAGAAATACGCTGTAAGCGTTTGAAACGGTCAGGGAGAAATCGCTGCCGCAAAAATCTGTTCCTGAAACGATAATGACAAGCGCAGTCATCGTGCAGATGACCATTGTGTCGATGAAGACCTCGGACATGGCGAGCTTTCCCTGCTTTTCGGGGTCGGTGATGCCGCAGTCAGAGTGTATCGCACAGGTCGAGCCAAGACCAGCCTCATGAGAGAAAGCTCCTCGGCGCAGACCGTTCACGCAGACCTTTGTGAAAAACCAGCCAAAACTTCCGCCTGCACACGCACGCAGCGAAAAAGCGTCCTTGAAGATGTCTGCAAGGGCGTTTACAGTCTTTAAAGGAGAAAGGGCGAGCAGGGCGAAACTTGTCAGGATAAAAAGCAGCGCCGCAAACGGAGCGAGCTTTTCGCAGATGCGGGCGCAGCGCTTTGTGTCCCACACCGCCGCAGCGCAGAACACCACGACAAATACAGCACAGAGCCATTTCGGCAGCCCCAAGCCGCTTGATGCAGCATTGACCGCAGAGGAAGACTGAGCCATATTTCCCATGCCAAGAGAGGCAAGCACGCAGAAAAGCGCATAGCTCACCGCTGGGAACCTGCCCAGAGAGCGCAGATAGCAGAAAGCACCGCTGCCTTTTTGTGAAAGCTTTGAATGACGCACGCTCAGAAAGTTTTCACAGTAAGACAGACCCATTCCAAGAAATGCAGAGACCCACATCCAGAAAATACAGCCCTTTCCGCCCGTGCAAAGAGCGCAGGCAACACCTGTGACGGAGCCTGTGCCGACAGTCGCCGCAAGCGCCGTTGAAAAGCTTTGCAGCTGGGTTAGCCCGTGAGAGCCTTTTTCCGAGGGCTTAACGAGCATTGAAATTATCTCACGGAAAAGGCGGAAAATATGCAGCTGAGAGAATCTTAGGCGGAAAGACAGAAATATACCGCCCGCAAGCATAAGAACAAGAACGGGGACTCCCCAGATAAATTCGTTTAAAGTGCTTATTGCCGAATAAACGGATATAATATTATTGTTCAAGGTATCACCTCATTTCATCTTATGAAATGATTTCCTTGTTAATTCGGATCAGAGGAGAGATCGTATGACCGCCCCAAAGAGTTACCGTGCCTGCAGAAGGGCGGTATTCTGGTTCTTTGTGCTTGCCTTCGGGCTTGAAGCAGGCTTCAAGAGCATACTTCACGCCATAAGCGGATATGTTGCACAGAATATTCTGATAATCACCGATATGACTTTTGCCTCGCTTCTGATACTTGCTGTTATGGTTTTTCCTGTCTATATTCTTGTTGCAAAGTACGAGGTCAGCAGCAGTGAAGTCAGGCTGCGAAAGGGAATAATCATACTTTCACATCAGTATGTCCCTCTCAGCTCGGTCACAAGCGTTACTACCGTGACCACGCCTCTGAGTGTGCTTACGGGGTTCAATTTTGTTGTGCTGAACTGTCCAGGCTCAAAGAGCATACTGCCGTTTGTTACGAGAAAGCATGCAAGAGAAATTGCAGATACGGTCAACGAAGCGATAAAACACCGCCTCTGTGTCAGCGGAGGTGAGAGCAGATGAGCGAAAAGTCGCAAAAAAAGCTTTCCAGCCGTGCAAGAGAGTTTCTCTCGTTCAGGCAGCACCCTGTAAAGATAATCAAGTATATGGCAAGGTATCTGTGGCTGCTTCTGCTTTCACTTGCAAAGTATCTTATCGCCTCGCATTTTGATATAAAGAGCTGGCTTGAAGCGAACTGGTTCGATCTTGTGATACTTCTGGTCATTTTCGGATTTGCGTTGATCCGCTGGATAACTGTTTATTTTGAGCTTGGCGAGGACAGGATAATCACGCACACGGGTTTTATGGGTATGACCCGAACTATCGTGTATTTTGAGGACATAACCTCCTTGTCTCTGTGTCAGGGTCCCATATCATTTCTTATTCGCAACTGCACGGTCTATATCGATACCGATGCGGACTGCGTTCAATCGACGGATATTCGCATAGACCTGACAAAATCAAGGTCGATGGAGATATATCATCTTATCTCGCAGAAAGCCAAGGCTCAGCCCGGCTTTGTTTTCCAGTCGCCAAAAAAGCAGCTGTTCATCTTTTCGCTGCTGTTCACATCGGCGATCTCAGGAACGGTCGTGCTGCTGACGATACTTTATCAGGCGTATCTCATCACCGACAAGGAGTTCAACAGGCGCATATTCAACGAGGTCAACTCGCAGATACACATTATTGAAAATTCGAGCATCTGGATATACTTTCTTGCGGCAGGGCTGCTGATAGGGCTTATCTGGGTGATGTCGTTCTTGTCAAATCTCTTGCGCCACTGGGATTTCACCTGCAAAAGAGGCAGGAACTATCTGCGCATACGAAGCGGAAAGGGCGCACGCCGCCATCATCTGCTGCGCAAAAAATATCTGAACTATCTTGATTTCACGCAGTCGTTTTTTATGCGTATGTTCAACATCTGCTCGGTAGAGGTGAGCTGCACGGGCTATGGCAAGCGCTGGAAGGAGATAAGTGCGCTTATCCCGATAACCACCTCAAAGGACGCTGTGCAGAGTGCAAAGCTGCTTGCTCCCGAATTTTCGCTGTGCAAGCCGCAGGTAAAGACGAGCAAAGCCTGTATGCCGGGATTTATCGTGCCGCCTGCGCTGGCAGCTGTCATACCGATACTTGTGAGTATTGTGATGCAGTATTTCTTTCCTCTGAGAAAACAGCAGATAATCTTCATCGGGATAATGAGTTCGCTGCCGTTCATCTGGCTCACTGTCGTCAAGTGCGAAGCGGCGGTGACTACATCAATGGGATTTGAGGGCGATAACGTCACGCTCTCTTACTGCCGCTGGTATACCTTCCACAAGATCGCTCTGAAGCGTGAAAAGATAACCAAGGTGACTATCAGAAGAAATCCTCTCGCAAGGCTTTTCGGTACTTGCACGGTAGTTATCTATACCACCGGAGAGGATTCACGCAAACACCTCATCGGCGGAGTGAATTATAAAATAACACTGAAAATACTCAAAGAAAACGGCTTCAGCTTTATTGCTGATAAGGCTACTGACAGCGAATAGCTGGAGGAAACTCTTTTGGAGAAGAGTTTCCCCCAGACCCCCTTCAGAAACCTTTTATTGATTTTTCGTAAGCAGGGTCTTGACCCTGCTTACGAAAAATGAGTAAGAGTCCTGAAAGAGTCGGAGAAGATCCTCACCAAGAGAATCACCACAGTTATACACTGCCAATAACATATCAATACAAAGAAAGGATAGACTGTTATGCCGAAATTTGAAGCAGGAATGGAAAGCATGCTGGATATGTTCGTGTTCGAGACGGGCGACCTGCTCGAAAAGCTCGACGACATTCTTATGCGCACCGAACAGGAAGAAACTATCGGCACGGAAGACATCAACGAGATATTCCGTACCATGCATACCATAAAAGGTTCTGCGTCTATGATGGGCTTGCAGAATATGTCTACCCTTGCCCATGCGGTCGAGGACCTGTTTTATATCATCCGTGACGACCCGAATGTAAAGTACGACAAGCCCGGTCTTTACGAACTTTTGTTTGCAAGCTCGGACAACCTTAAAAATGAGCTTGAAAACATACAGGACGATGATATACCGCTGACCGATTTCACCGAGCTTGAAGGAAAGATACACGCTTTTGCGGCTCAGATGAAAGGCGAGAGCGCACCTGCTCAGGCGGCTCAGGCTTCGGGCGGCGATGACATCTCCCACCTGTTTCCCGATGATGAGGACGAGAGCATACTTACATACAGAGTGACCTATCAGGAGACCTGTGCGATGCCGTCGGCAAGAGGCTTTGTGCTTCTGCGAGGACTTGGACAGATAGCCGAGGTCTGCTCGACGCTGCCTGTTGATCTTGACGACGACAATGCAGATGACGAGATAAAGTCGCACGGACTTATAATCAAGCTGATAACCGATGATGCAAAGAAAGTCCTTGAATTTTTAGAGGACGGAATAAATGTTGAAAAGGCGGAGCAGCTGCATAAGCCTGAAAAGAGCGCTGCACCTGCTGCAAAGCCAGCGCCGCAGGCAGCTCCTACGCCGCAGCAGGCAGAAGCGGCGGTAGCTGAGGCAAAGGCGGAAACAGCACAGGAGAAAAAGCCTGAAAAGCAGGCTCCGAAAAAGCCTGCCGAAAAGCACGAACAGAGCCTTATCACAGTAAATCTTGAAAAGCTCAACCAGCTGCTCGATCTTGTGGCAGAGATAGTCATAACGCAGGGAAGTGTCACATCAAGTCCTGATCTGAAAGATCTCGGCGTTGACCTTGACCGTTTCAACAAGTCGGCACGTGAGCTTAAAAAGCTTACGGACGAGCTTCAGGACGCCGTCATGAGCATACGAATGGTTCCTGTTTCAACGGCTTTCCAGAAGATGAACCGAGTAGTGCGTGATATGAACCAGAAGCTCGGAAAGGGCGTAACGCTGCTGTTTGAGGGCGAGGACACGGAAGTTGACAAGAGTATTGTCGATATTCTCAACGACCCTTTGATGCATATAACGAGAAATGCTGTCGATCATGGCATCGAAATGCCCGAAGAAAGAGCCGCCGCAGGCAAGACAGAACCGCCTACGGTAACGCTTTCCGCAGGCTATGATTCGGGAGAGGTCGTTATCTCCTGCCGTGATAACGGCGCAGGAATGGACAGGGCAAAGATACTTGCCAAGGCAAAGAAAAACGGCTTGCTGACCAAGTCCGAGAATGAATATACCGATAAAGAGGTCTATGCCTTCACCGTTGCGGCAGGCTTCTCAACAAATGAGAAGATAACCGAGTATTCGGGCAGAGGCGTAGGAATGGACGTTGTAAAAAAGAACATCGAGAAAGTCGGCGGAAAGCTGCTGGTCGATTCCGAATTCGGTGTCGGCTCGGTGTTCACCATACGCATACCGCTTTCGCTTTCTATCATAGATGTTCTGAGCGTAAGTGTCGGAGAGAACAGCTTTTCCGTGCCGATAAGCTCTGTGCGTGAAGCGTTCTCCTGCAAGGCTGAGAATTATATCTTAGACCCTGACGGCAACGAGTTTATAATGCTCAGGGAAAAATGTCTTCCGCTTATAAGGCTCAGCAGGCATTTCGGCATACAAAGCGAGATAGAAGATGTTGATAAAGGCATAATGCTCTACTGCAAGGAAGATGATACGGGTGCTGTGCTGTTTGCAGACAGCATCATTTCCGACCAGCAGATAGTTGTAAAGCCGTTTTCGCCGCTGCTGTCTGATTTTCCGCTGAAAGAAGCCGGAATGAACGGCTGCTCGATCTTAGGCGACGGAACTATCACCATCGCACTTGATGTAAAGGAACTGCTCAAGCCTTTCGTCAAGGAAAAGACTTAAACGGGAAAGGAGAGGTGTAAATGGCTTTTACCGAGAAAGATGAAGAATTTGAACAGCAGGGCGGAAAGATACTTTCCTTTTTTGCCGACAACAAGTTCTATTCATTTTACATAACCGATGTCACAGATATAATCGAGATACCGGAAATAACCTATGTGCCTACTCTTCCCAAGTACATAAGAGGCATAATGAACCACCGAGGAAAAGCTATACCCGTGATAGACTTTGCACTCAGAATGTCTCTGCCGGAACCGTCCTATACTGAACGCAGCTGTGTTATAGTTGTTGAGATAGGTTCTTTTCAGGCAGGCATCATGGTAGACAGGGTGTCCGATGTCGAGGATGTAACTCCCGAAATGATAGCACGTTCTCCTATCGAGGGAGGAACGGTCAAGTTTTTTATCACAGCGAACAAAAAGCGTATCTCGCTGCTTGACCCCGAAAGACTCGTAAGGGACAAAAGATGACCCGTGATCCCTGCATCTCAGAAAGGAGCTTTTCAGTAAATGAAGTATGAAGTGAACGATCCCGTAAGGCTGACAGATGACGCAAGAGCTATTCTTGCGATAGACCAGACTCTTCTGCCGTCCCGTGTTGCATATATCCGCATCGAGACCCCGCAGCAGATGTTTGATGCGATAAAGATGCTTCAGGTAAGAGGAGCGCCCTGCATAGGCATTTTTGCGGCTTATGCGATGTTCATTCAGGCAAAGGTGTTCGCACAGGTCAGCACTGACAAGGAGCATTTTTATCAGCAGCTGCACATGTTCGCAAAGTATCTTTCGGCGGCTATGCCATCAGCTGTTGATCTTCCGTGGGCGCTGAAGCGCATGGAGCGCACCGCCGCAAACAATATGCGCCGCAGCTTTGACACTATCGTTGAAGCTATGCGCCGTGAGGCTGACGAGATACATGAAAAAAACATTCAGACCTGTTATGCTATCGCAAACTACGGGCTGACGCTGGTAAACGACGGCGACGGGATTCTGACCTACTGCAACGCAGGCGCACTCGCTACCTCACGCTACGGAACGGGCTTGGGTCCGCTAATTCTCGGCGCAGAAAAGGGAATGACATTTCACGCTTACGTATGCGAGACAAGACCCATGCTGCAGGGCTCACGCCTTACTGCATATGAGCTTGTCAACGCAGGCATAGATACAACGCTTATCTGTGACAATATGGCGGCACAGGTGATGAAAGAGGGCAGGATAAAGGCTTGCTTTGTCGGTGCTGACAGAGTCGCAAAAAACGGAGACACCGCCAACAAGGTCGGAACTTACGGACTCGCTATCCTTGCAAGGTCTTTCCGTATCCCGTTCTATGTTTTCTGCCCGACCTCAACTATCGACATAACCTGCGATGACGGTTCGGAGATGACTATTACCGAGCGTGACCCCGATGAGATAAAAACAGAATACTTCAAGTCGCCCGTCGCTCCCGAAGCTGTCAAGTGCTATAACCCGTCGTTCGACATTACCCCTGCTAGACTTATTACAGCGATAATCACCGAGGACGGTATCAACTACCCTCCCTATGATTTTAACTGAACAGACCGTGAGTTGTCGGGGGAACTCTTTTCGAGAAGAGTTCCCCCCGAACCCCCCTCAGAAACCTTTTATTGCTTTTTCTGTGTCAGGAAACAAGTTCCTGACGCAGAAAAAGTTATGAGAGACCCCGAGGAGAATTTGAAAGGAAACACTCACGAGAGGAATCCCACGACAATACACGTCTGCACATTAAAACACCGAAAGGAGAAAAGATATGATAAGATTCTATAATGGTAAGGTACTTACAATGGACAGTGAGATTAGACCGCAGGACACAGAGGTCTGGGTCGATGCGGACAAGATATCTTTTGTCGGCAAGCCCACAGCCGAGCAGCTTTCACAAACAACATTTGACCGTCAGATAGACCTGCACGGTGATGTTCTGATGCCCGGCTTGAAAAACGCACACACTCATTCCCCGATGACATTCCTGCGCTCGTTTGCTGACGATATGCCTTTGCAGGACTGGCTGACAAAGCAGATATTCCCCATGGAAGCAAAGCTCACCGAGCAGCGTGTTTACGAGCTTACAAAGCTTGCGATACTTGAATATCTCACCAGCGGCTGCACGGCGGCATTTGATATGTACTTTTTCCGTGACGGCTATGTAAAGGCGTGTGTTGAGGCAGGCTTCCGCAGCGTGATGTGCGGTGCGGTGACTGGTGATGAGAGCAGTCTTGAAAAGCTTGAGGAGGATTTTGCAAAATACAATTCGACAGGAAGTCCGCTTATCAGCTTCATGCTTGGTCTGCACGCAGAATACACCTGTTCAAAGGAACTTATCGGCGGTGTCGGACAGCTTGCGAAGAAATACAAAGCGCCTGTTGCGATGCACAGCTCTGAGACAGAAAGGGAAGTAGCCGAGTGTATCGGGCGGTATGATATGACCCCGACTCAGCTTTTCGACAGTTTAGGCGTGTACGATTTCGGCGGAGCGGCGTTCCACTGCGTACATCTCACAGATGAGGATATGCAGATACTTAAAATGCGAAACGTCAGCGCCGTGCATTGTCCTGCATCGAACCTGAAGCTTGCAAGCGGCATTGCAGAGATAGTTAAAATGCAGAAGTACGGCATAAATATAGCACTTGGAACAGACGGACCTGCCAGCAACAATGCGCTTGATATGTTCAGGGAGATGTATCTGATGACAGCGCTGCAAAAGGGCGTGAATAAAGATGCAGCTGCCTGCTCTCCGCAGAGCGTGCTGAAGGCGGCGACTGTGGGCGGAGCGAGAGCGATGCAGCTTTCTGACTGCGATGTGATAGCAGTCGGCAAGCAGGCAGACCTTGTTGTGCTTGACCTCAACAAGCCGAATATGCAGCCTGTAAACAACATTGTCAGCAATATCGTTTACAGCGCAGACAAGACCAATGTGCGTCTTACGATGTGTGCAGGCAAGGTGCTTTACGAGGACGGAAAATTCAATGTTCCGTGGGATACCGACGAGGTCTACGCAACGGCTAACGAGATAATCACCGAGATGAAGAGTGAATAAACAGAAAAGCATTTTCTCTGTTGAGATAAATCAGAATTTGTGCTAGCGCGCACGGCGCTTGTCCGTCGCATAACAGTTTGTGC
>CAMZIK010000038.1 GCA_947307175.1 uncultured Clostridia bacterium | reverse complement strand
TTTAAAGGCTGCCTCAAAGTACGTTCTGTCTTTTATTCCTGATGATATAAAGCCGCACAGTGTTGTCAGTTTTGTGGATTATAAGACGGCTTTACAGGAAATAATCCAGAAGAATCCTGAAGAAAAGGTCGAGTATGTTCTTACAGGTGAATCGGGTCCTGATCACGATAAAAAGTTTACTGTTCAGGTAAAGCTCAACAGTAACGTGATAGGTGAAGGAATAGGACGTTCCAAAAAAACAGCAGAGCAGAACGCTGCTAAAGAAGCACTTTCATTGATGGGCTATGAAGCATAATAATATTTCTATCTTTGTTACTCATGTTGGTTGTCCGCATATGTGTGCTTTCTGCGATCAGCATAAGATAACGGGAAGCTCTGATATACCTCATTGTGATGATGTCAAGCGTATCTGTTCACAAGCGCTTTCGCAGATAGATGATCCTGAAAAGACAGAGATAGCATTCTTCGGAGGAAGTTTCACAGCCGTTCCGAAAGAGTATATGCTTGAATTGCTTGAGGCGGCATCGGGATTTATTGGTGATGGTAAGTTCAAAGGTATCCGCATTTCAACTCGTCCTGATTATATCGATGAGCAGGTGCTTGATATACTCAAACAGTACGGTGTCACATCGATCGAACTCGGCGCGCAGTCGCTGTGTGATGAGGTCCTTTCGGCAAATGAAAGAGGTCATAGCGAACAGGATGTCATTGATGCTTGCAGGCTTATTAATCAATATGGATTTGAGCTTGGCTTGCAGATGATGGTCGGACTTTACAAAAGTAGTATTGATAGAGAGCTTTATACGGCTCAGCGCATCACAGAGCTTGCTCCTAAAACAGTGCGTATTTATCCTGTGGTTGTACTTGAAGGAACTAAGCTCGCTGAATTGTACCGATCGGGAGTATATGAGCTTTTGCCGTTTAATACGGTCGTTGAGCTTTGTGCTGTGATGCTTAAAAAGTTTTACTGTGCAGGTATCAATGTGATCAAACTCGGACTTCATGCTTCGGAGCTTGTTGAAAAAAATATAGTTGCAGGCTATTATCATCCTGCGTTTAATGAACTTGTTCAAAGCACGATATTCTTTGACGGCATTAATAGTTCAATTAAAGATCAGAAAGAGATCACACTTTTTGTAAACAGCAGATCATTAAGTGTTGCGGCAGGTCATAAGAAAAGTAATATGAAAAAGCTTGAAGAAGCCGGGGTAAAATGCATAATATGCACGGACGATTCTTTGAGCAGGCAAGAAATAAAGATCAACGGAGAAATCATAAATGTATTTAAGATCACTGGAAATTCAGGGATTCAAGTCGTTTCCGGACAAGACTGAACTGAAATTCAATAAAGGCATAACTGCTGTTGTCGGTCCTAACGGTTCGGGCAAGAGCAATATAAGTGATGCGATGCGCTGGGTGATGGGTGAACAGTCTACTAAGGCTATGCGTGATGAAAAAATGTCAGGCGTTATTTTCCACGGCACTCAGAAAAGACCTAAATCCCAGTTTGCGCAGGTCACAATAAATATATCGAATGATGATAGAACACTCAATTTCGATTCAGACCTTGTTTCAGTATCGAGAAAGCTCTATCAGAATGGCGACAGCGAGTATATGATAAACGGAAATTCCGTGAGGCTGAAAGACGTTGTTGAGCTGTTCATGGATACAGGTCTCGGAAGAGACGGATATTCTATAATCGGGCAGGGCAGGATAGCTGATATTGTAAAAGGCAGGTCGAGCGACAGGCGTGAGATATTTGAAGAAGCCGCTGGTATCGCTAAGCTCAGGTTCAAAAAAGAAGAAGCAGAGAAAAAGCTTACAGCTGCACAAGAAAATATTTCAAGACTGAATGATATTATTGCTGAGCTTCAGGCTCGTATCGGACCTCTTAAAACTCAGTCTGAAAAGGCTAAGAGATTTAAGATCCTTGATGATGAAAAGCGTGAACTTGAAGTTTCTGTCTGGAATTATAAGCTGGACAGCTATATGGCGCAGATAAAAGAGTTCGAGGAAAAACTCAGCTCTCTGAAAGAGCAGTACGATGCACTCAGCGAAGAACTTTCCGATGCGGATAATGCAATAATGGAAAATGCACAGAAGAGTGCTCAGAAGCTTGAGGAGATAGAGCAGCTGCGTGAAAAGATACATCTTATTGAGGATAATAATGCCCAATCAAAAACAGATATGGCTGTGCTTGAAAATGATATTTCGCATCTGGAAGATAAGATCCTTCAGTTCAACGAGCAGATCGAACAGGCAAAAAGCTTCAGGTATTTCAACACCACTGAGCTTGATAAGCGAAAAAAAGATCTTGAGGCGCTCAATAAGAGAAAGGAAGTATCAGAGAAAGAGATCATCGCTAAGGAAAATGAGATCCAGAATCTTATCATCAGGACAGAGGACTCTGATAAGAGCATCAGCGAGGTCAATGCAAGTATCAACAAGGTGTATCTGAAAAAGAATGAGCTTAATTTCAGGCTTGAAAACGCTAAGAATAATATTTCGGATTATAACGATCAGCTTGAAGCTGCATTCGTTTCTCAGAAGGAGCTTGAAAACAATAATAAACTTGCCGGAAAGGAACTCGGTGAGCTGCGTACAGCTCAGAGAAATGCTGACGAAAAGAAGCAGGAATGTGAAAACAAACTTGCCGGTCTGAACAAACTGTATGAAAACAAGAAATCAAAGCTTGATCAGAGCAGGGAGGAGTATTCAAAAACTCAGCTGAAACTGAGGGAACTTGATTCAAAACTCACGATCCTCAGAGATCTTGAAAACTCAATGGAAGGCTTTACTTTCAGTGTCAAGCATATCCTTACTGCCGGAAAACAGGGAAGGATAAAAGGCATATGCGGTTCTGTAGCTCAACTTATTGATGTAAAGAGTGAGCACACAGTAGCTATTGAAACTGCTCTTGGTGCTGCACTTCAGAATATTATCGTGGATGACGAAAGCGTAGCTAAACGCTGCATCAGTCTTTTAAAAGATGATAAGGCGGGAAGAGCAACATTTCTCCCGATAACTTCTGTCAAAGCAAGGACTTTTGAAAACAAGGGACTTGAGGACTGCGAAGGCTATGTTTCAATGGCAGATGAGCTTGTAAAAGCAGATCAGAAGTATTCGCAGATAATCGGAAGCCTTCTCGGGAATGTATGTGTATGTGAGAATATTGATTCAGCCTCTGTCATTGCTAAGAAATACGGTTATAAGTTCAAGATAGTGACTCTTGACGGTCAGGTCGTGAATGCTGGCGGTTCCTATACGGGAGGAAGTGTTTCAAAAAGCACAGGTCTGCTTTCAAGAAAGAACGAGATAGAAGACATAAAGAACAAAAAGGAAAAACTGACTGAAGGATCTAGGGAACTTGATAAGCAAATTGATAACATGATCCAGGAGACTGCAAAGTATGCTGCTGATATTGATGGACTGAAAGAACAGCTCGGAATGCTCAGCAATGACTGTGTCAGACTGGAATCGGAGATAAAGCGTGTCAGGGAATTTGTCAGTCAGTATGAAAAACAGCTTGATGACACGGATCTATTTATCGAACAGTTGAAAGGCAAACTTGTTTCTTCTCAAAAAGAGATCGAGTGTGTTACAGACGAACTTTCAAAGACGGATAAAGAGATCATCGACTGGGAAGCAAAGCTTACAGTCTCTCAGTCACAGCAGGAGGAGCTGAAACGCTCAAGAGAAAACCTCAGTGATGAGCTTTCACAGATGAGAGTTGAGGCAACGGAGCTTTCAAAGGATATAGAATCCTGCAAACTTGCGATCGAACAACTCAACAGCGTTATTGAGAGCAATTCCGATGAAAACGGAAAGCTTGAGCTTATGGTCATCGATTGTCAGGATAAAATTAAGAATAAAAAGCAGCAAATCGAGGATTCAAAGAAATTGCTCGATGATTCTGTTGGTGAGATAGAACAGATAAATCAGAATATTTCACTGTGTCAGAAGCAGCATCTTGAATTTGATGCAGCTGTAAATGAGCTGAGAAACAGATTCAAGAGCAGAATGGATGAAAAAGAGAATCTTTCAACGCAGATAACCCGTACAGAAGAACGAACTGAGTCTGTCAGAGATAATTTTGACAAGCTCGCTGCACAGCTTTGGGACGATTATGAGCTTACAAGGAGCGATGCAGCTCAGATCTCGGTCAAACTTGATGATCTTGATGAGGCAAACAAGCATCTGACGGAACTGCGAAGCAAGATAAAGAACCTTGGCAGCGTAAATCTTGGAGCTATCGAGGAGTATGCGGAAGTATCGGAAAGATATGAATTCATGACAGGGCAGCTGAATGATGTGAACGGTTCAAAGAGAGAACTTGAAACAATGATAGAGCAGCTCACCGAAAACATGAAGAGCATGTTCATCCAGACGTTTGATGTAATAAACGCCAACTTCAAAAAGATCTTTGCGGAGCTTTTCGGCGGCGGAACAGCAGAGCTGATACTTACAGATCCTGACGATGTTCTCGAATGCGGTATCGACATAAATGCTCAGCCTCCCGGAAAAGTAATTACAAATCTGCTCTCGCTTTCGGGCGGCGAACAATCGCTGGTAGCAATTTCGATCTATTTTGCAATACTGAAACATTCGCCTTCGCCGTTCTGTCTTCTTGATGAGATCGAAGCGGCACTTGATGATTCAAATGTTACAAGATATGCTCAATACTTACATAGGCTTACGGACAAAACACAGTTCATTGCGATCACTCACAGGCGTGGAACTATGGAAGAAGCTGATATGCTCTATGGAGTTACAATGCAGGATAAAGGTATTTCAAGACTGCTTTCTATGTCAAGCAGTGATGTGCAGCAAATGAAACTTGATTAGTTTTGGAGGATAATATGGGATTTTTTGAAAAACTAAAAAACGGTCTGCGAAAGACCAAAAATTCAATGATGGGCAGGATAGAAGGTCTTCTTAAAAGGTTCTCAAAGATCGACGAAGAACTGTTTGAGGAAATCGAAGAAACTCTTATCATGTGTGATATAGGCGTAAACACATCTGTGAAGATCTGTGATGCACTCAGAGAAAGAGTTAAAAAAGAGAATGTCAAAGACCCTGAGCAGATCAGAGATATGCTCAAAGAGGTCATTACAGAAATGCTCGGTGAGGATCAGCCACTCGATATGTCAACGACACCTTCTGTAATACTTGTAATAGGTGTTAACGGTGTTGGCAAGACAACAACTATCGGAAAGCTTTCTTATTCTCTGCACCAGCAGGGAAAGAAAGTCATTGTTGCTGCTGCGGATACGTTCAGAGCTGCTGCGATAGATCAGCTTGAAGTCTGGACTCAGAGAGCAGGTGTTGACATCATCAAGCACAACGAAGGTTCTGATCCTGCCGCTGTTGTTTTTGATGCTCTTACTGCTGCAAAATCAAGAAAAGCCGATGTTGTCATCTGTGATACTGCGGGAAGGCTCCACAACAAGAAAAACCTTATGGATGAGCTTAAAAAGATCGCAAGGATCGTTCATCAGCAGGCTGAAGGCTGTTCGCTTGAAGTTCTGCTCGCCCTTGATGCTACCACGGGACAGAATGCTGTAAATCAGGCAAAGCAGTTCAATGAAGTTGCAGATATTACAGGTATCATCCTCACTAAGCTTGACGGAACGGCTAAGGGCGGTATCATTATCAGCATTACTGATGATCTGAAGATACCAGTAAAACTTATAACAGTAGGCGAGCAGATCGATGATCTGCAGAACTTTGTTGCAAAAGATTTTGTAGATGCGTTGTTTGAGGAATGATTGGTGAACATATGAAGCTTATAATAGCAAGTAATAATAAAGGAAAGATAAGAGAATATAAACAGCTTTTAGAGCCTTTCGGCTATGATGTTGTTTCGCAGAGCGAGGCTGGCATCAATATTGAAGTCGAGGAAACAGGAACGACTTTTGCTGAAAATTCGGCTTTGAAAGCAAGGGCAATATACGATATTACCAAGAATGCTGTGCTTGCAGATGACAGCGGTCTTGTTGTAGATGCGCTCAACGGTGAACCGGGAGTGTATTCTGCAAGATACGGCGGATGCGATAATGATAAAGACAGGGTTGATCTTATCCTTGACAAAATGAAAGATGTCAAAGATGAAGACAGGACGGCACATTTTGTATGCACGATACATTTTATCAGAGAAAACGGCGAAGAGATCGCAGTTGAGGGCAGAGTCTACGGGAAGATCGGATACAGTCCGATCGGAGAAAACGGCTTTGGCTATGACCCTATCTTTATGTATAATGATAAAAGCTTTGCGCAGCTGAGTGCAGAAGAAAAAAACAGTGTATCGCACAGGGCAAATGCGTTGAAGGCATTGACAGAAAAGCTCAGAGAGCAGGAAGGCAGATAATCAGTATGATCACTCCAAAACAGAGAGCAGAGCTGAAAGGCTTGGCAAACAGCCTTCCGGCAGCATTTCAGATAGGCAAGGGCGGTCTGAGCGACGCACAGACTGCACAGATAGATGATTATTTAAGGGTACATGAACTTGTAAAATTCAGCGTACTTGACAATTCGCTGTATTCTGCACGGGAAGCAGCTGAGGAGATCGCTGAAAAGATCGGTGCTGATGTAGTTCAGGTCATCGGTTCAAAAGCTGTGCTTTACAAGCCAAATCCCAAGGAGCCTGTTATCAGGCTGAAAAATAAATGAATACAGCAATTTACGGAGGAACGTTCAATCCTGTCCATAAAGGGCATTATAACTGCTTAAAAACCGTACTTGACAGTATTGAGCTTGACAGAATCATCGTTCTGCCCGACAGACTTCCGCCGCATAAATCCTCCGAAGGTCTTGTAAGCGGAAAAGAAAGACTGAATATGTGTGAACTGGCTTTTAAAGATCTTGAAAAGGTGTCTTTCAGTGATTGGGAATTGAAACAGAAAGGTAAAAGCTATTCGGTCATCACATTAAGGCATTTTCATAAGAAATATCATGATGATAAGCTGTTTTTTATCATGGGCAGCGATATGCTCCTGAGCTTTGAAAGCTGGTATGAGTATAAAGAGATATTAAGGCTTGCAACTCTTGTTTGTGTTTCAAGGGAAAACAGCGTTACAAAGCAGTTGCTTGAAGAACACGCGCGGAAACTTACCTCTGAAAACGGCGGTGAGATCATAATAGTTGATGCAAAGCCGTTTGAGGTTTCTTCGACACAGATCAGGGAAATGATAAAGAAATCTCAGGACACCTCTTGCTATTTGGATGAAAATGTTGTACAATATATTTCGGATAATAATTTATACAGACGTTAGAATGAGGTCATTTAAGTGCTGGATAAAAAACTGATAGGAAAGTATAAAGTATATTTAAAAGAAAACTTGTCAAAGAAAAGATATAATCATTCGGTGAATGTTGCAGGTGCAGCTTTGATACTTGCAAGAAGATACGGCTGTGATGAGGACAGGGCTTATATCGCAGGATTGCTTCATGACTGCGCTAAGGAATTTGAGATCAGCCGTCAGCTTGAGCTTGCTCTTCAATCAGATCTTGATGTCTGTGAGATCGAGAAAAAAGCTCCGCCGCTGTATCACGCTATTGCAGGCTCGGAACTTGTCAAAACACAGTTTGGTATTACCGATAAGGGTATCATTCATGCTATAAGGTACCATACTGTTGCCTGCAAGGATATGCCCAAGTTGAGTCAGATAGTTTACCTTGCCGATCTTATTTCTGAGGACAGAGATTATAAAGATGTAAAGAAAATGCGTAAATTTGCAGAACAGAGTCTCGAAAAAGCAATGTTTGAAGCGCTCAGATTTTCTATCTTAGACAGCGCTGCAAAAGGAAACACCATTCCTGTTTGTACGCTTGAGGCATACAATGATTTTGCGCTTATGACGAAAAATAATACATAATGATATAATGAAGAAAGGATAAGGCTTATGGCAGAATTAACAACTCAGCAGAAACTTGAAGTTATAGTAAAAGCGCTCGATTCAAAGAGAGCAGAGGACATTCAGGCTATCAAGATAGGTGATCTTACTATTATTGCTGACTATTTTATAATTGCAGACGGTACGTCAAATATCCATACGAAAGCTCTTGCTGAAGAAGTTGAGTTTAAAATGTCTCAGCTCGGTATCGAGCCTTCAAGAACGGAAGGCTATCAGGGGCAGACATGGATAGTTCTTGATTACGGTGATATTGTCGTACACGTTTTTTATAAGGAAACAAGAGATCACTACAACCTTGAAAGACTTTGGTCTGACGGAACAAGCATTGATATTTCGCAGTTCCTCGTTAAAGAAGATAATTAATTTGCAAAGGATTGATATAAATGGCTAATTACGATTACGCCGCAATAGAAAAAAAGTGGCAGAAATACTGGGAGGAGCATGAGACTTTCAAAACTGATGTCTGGGATTTCAGCAAACCAAAGTTCTATGCGCTTGATATGTTCCCATATCCGTCGGGAGTAGGTCTTCACGCAGGTCATCCTGAGGGATATACTGCTACTGATATAGTTTCAAGAATGAAGCGTATGCAGGGCTATAACGTCCTTCATCCTATGGGATATGACTCATTCGGTCTTCCTGCGGAGCAGTACGCTGTAAATACGGGTAATCATCCGAACGGTTTTACACAGGAGAATATCAAAACATTTTCCAAACAGCTCAAAGAGCTTGGCTTTGACTATGACTGGTCAAAGATGATAGCGACATCAGACCCTGAGTTCTATAAGTGGACTCAGTGGATATTTGCACAGCTTTATAAGGACGGCTATGCAAAATACATAGATATGCCTGTAAACTGGTGTGAAGAGCTTGGAACGGTACTTTCAAATGATGAGGTCATTGACGGTAAATCAGAGCGTGGTGGTTTCCCTGTTGTTCGTAAGAACATGAAACAATGGGTCATCGACCAGCCTGCTTTTGCGGAAAAGCTGCTTGAAGGACTCGATGAGATCGACTGGCCTGAATCTACAAAGGCTATCCAGAGAAACTGGATAGGCAAGTCAACTGGTGTTGAAGTTGAATTCGATATTGTCGGCGGCGGCAAGTTCTCGATCTTTACAACTTGTATCGAAACTATTTACGGTATCACATTCATGGTCCTTGCTCCTGACGGCGCAATTACCGAGAGCCTTCTCGACAGAGTTCAGAACAGGGAAGAAGTTCAGGCTTATATTGACGAGACCAAGAAGAAAAATGATATGGACCGTACTGAGCTTAACAAGACAAAGTCCGGCTGTGAGCTGAAAGGTATAACCTGTATAAATCCTGTCAACGGCAGGGAAGTTCGTATGTTCATAGGCGATTTCGTACTTGCAAGCTACGGAACAGGTGCTGTTATGGCTGTTCCGAGCCATGACCAGCGTGACTTTGAATATGCTGTTGCACATAATATAGATATGCTCCAGGTCATTGACGGTGACGAAAAAGCAGGACATATTGATGTTTCCGAAGCTGCTCTTGAAAAGCAGAACTATCTCGGAAAGGGATACAAGCTTATCAATTCTGAAGAATTCACAGGTATGACCGTTGAAGATGCTAAGGAAGCTATCACTCAGAAGCTTGAAAAAATGGGCAGGGCTAAGAGAACTGTCAACTATCATTTCCGTGAGTGGATATTAGCCCGTCAGCGTTATTGTGGCGATCCTGTTCCTGTTGTTCACGGAGAGGACGGAAAGATACACGTTCTTGATGATTCTGAGCTTCCGCTTATTCTTCCTGAGCTTGATGATTATAAGGGCAAGAACGGCAAAGCGCCTCTTGAAAACGCAACAGAGTGGAAACAATATGATAAGAACGGCATAAAAGGAACCCGTGAAACATCAACTATGCCGGGCAGTGCAGGCTCAAGCTGGTATTTCTTCAGATATATCGACCCGCATAACGATAAAGAATTTGCAAACCAGGAGCTTTTAAAGCACTGGATGCCTGTTGACCTTTATATCGGAGGTCCTGAGCATGCAGTTGGTCACCTTATCTACTCTCGTATCTGGAACAGATATTTGTATGATAAAGGTCTTGCTCCTACTAAAGAGCCTTTCAAGAAACTCGTTCATCAGGGAATGATACTTGGTGAAAACGGTATCAAAATGGGCAAAAGATTCCCTGAGTTCGTTGTTAACCCGTCTGATATTGTAAGAGATTACGGCGCTGATACCCTCAGGCTTTATGAGATGTTCATGGGTCCGCTTGAGGTAAGTAAGCCGTGGAGCAAAAACGGTGTAGAGGGTGCAAGGAAGTTCCTCAACAGAGTCTGGAATTTCTTCACGGAGCCTGATAATCTCACCGACACCGACGACGGAAAACTTGCAAAAGTCTACAATCAGACTGTTAAAAAAGTCACAGATGACTTTGAGCAGCTTGCATTCAATACTGCTATCAGCCAGATGATGATCTTTGTGAATGCTGTTTATAAAAATGAAAGCTGCCCTAAGGCATATGCTGAGGGTCTGATAAAGATGCTGTCCTGCATCTCACCTCATATCTGTGAGGAAATATGGAGCATCATGGGGCATAAGGATACTATTGCTTTTGAGACATGGCCTACATATGATCCTGCACAGCTTGTAGAGGACATCATAGAGATAGTTGTTCAGATCAACGGTAAGGTAAAGGCTAAGCTCAATATACCTGTTGATGCGGAGAAAGACGATGTAATAGCACAGGCAAAAAATGAGATCGTTTCTCTGATCGACGGCAAAACTGTTGTCAAGGAGATCTATGTTCCAAAGAAACTTGTAAATATTGTAGTCAAGTAAAGTAATCAACAAATGTCACTCTATACGGGTGGCATTTGCTTTAATCATTTACGTTATTCTTCAGCACACTATTTCTATGCGGAGGTTTCACAGATATATGATAATATCATTAGCTTCAGTTCCATTTATGACCGACATAGATCTTATGCTAAACCAAATAGAAAAAAGCATCAGAAAAGCATCAGAGGAAAGTTCAAGAATAATTTGTTTCCCTGAAGCTTGTATTCCTGGAATGCGTGGAGTCGGTATTGATATAAGTGATATTTCCGAGAATGATTTGATTTCGCACTTGAATACGGTATGCAAGATTGCTGAGAAGTATAAAATTAACGTTATTATGCCAATGGAGTACTATTTCAATGCAAAAAGAATGATAGCTGCTTTTTTCATTGGTGATGACGGAGAAATAAAGGGGAAGCAAACAAAGAATCAGCTTGATCCAGCAGAAGATGTGATATACAGTGCTGGCAGCGAACGTGAATTATTTGTAGTTGACGGGGTCAAAATTGGTGTTGCGATATGCCATGAGGGATTTCGCTATCCCGAAACTGTCAGGTGGGCGGCAAGAAGAGGTGCAAAGATAGTTTTTCACCCGTTTTGTGCCGGAAGCGATGAAAGAGGAATTAATCCGACCTGCTGGCTTGATCCGAATGCTCCGTATTATGAAAAAGCCATAATGTGCCGTTCAATCGAAAACAGCATTTTTATGGCAAGCGTTAACTATGCTTTCAGGTATCAGGACGCAGCGACCTGTATAGTTGATCCTGACGGGAAACTTGCAGAAAGACTGCCTTATGGTGTAAATGATGTTCTCACATATGATGTCGATGTTTCCAAAGCAACTAATCAGTTAGCACAAAGATGCAGAATTGATCTATATGACTGATCATTTTATACATTATGGTCAGATACAAAAGAGGTAATTTATTTGCAGGACTCAAATGAAAGATCACAACGATACATATATATGACGCAAACGCCTGTCCCTAAGCTTATCCTGAAGCTTTCCGTGCCTACTATAATCAGTATGCTCGTTACAGGGATATACAATTCTGCCGACACTTTTTTTGTAGGAAAGATCTCTACCGAAGCGACTGCAGCAGTCGGTATCGTCTTCTCTGTCATGGCTATAATACAGGCTGTCGGATTTATGTGCGGTCAGGGGTCGGGAAATTATCTAGCAAGAATGCTTGGGGCAAACGATAACAAGCAAGCTAATGAGGTCGCATCAACGGGATTTGCAATATCACTTATCATCGGTGCAGCTATTGCTGTGGTCGGAATATTTCTTGTTGAACCCATCTCTCATCTTCTTGGCGCAAGCGAATCAACTCTTAACGACACTATGAACTATATGCGCATAATACTAATCGGTGCGCCGTTCATGACAGGACAGTTTGTTATTAATAATCAGCTGAGATTTCAGGGCAGTGCGATTTATGCGATGTTCGGTCTTCTTGCAGGTGCTGTTGCCAACATTGCTCTTGACCCATTGTATATTTTTGTGTTCGACCTTGGGGTAAGCGGCGCTGCACTTGCAACGGTCAGCGGTCAGGTAATAAGTTTTATTGTACTGTTTATAGGAAGCAGGCAGGGAGTAAACATTCATATCAGATTAAAGAATATAAAAATAAACAAACACTATGTTTTTGAGATAATCAACGGAGGAATCCCATCGCTTTTCAGGCAGGGACTTGCAGCTCTTGCAACTATCATGCTCAATAAGATAGCAGGAGAATATGGCGGAGATGCTGCTATTGCAGGTATGTCGGTTGCGACAAGAACACTTATGCTTGTTTCTTCAGCTCTTATAGGTTTCGGTCAGGGTTATCAGCCTGTTTGTTCGTTCAATTTTGGTGCTGATCTGAAAAAGCGTGTAAAAGAAGGCTATTTCTTCTGCCTCAGATACGGTACATACTTTCTTGTTATCGTCGCTTCATTGTGCTTTGCTTTTGCCCCACAGATAATATCCTGGTTCAGAGATGACCCCGATGTAATTGAAATAGGTGCAAAAGCACTAAGATTTCAGTCTGTATCCCTTCCGCTTATGAGCTGTATCGTAATGACTAATATGATGCTTCAAAGCATAGGCGCAGGTATAAAAGCTTCAATATCATCATCGGCAAGAAGCGGCATATTTTTTATTCCGCTGCTGTTTCTGTTCTCGTGGCTATTTGGTCTTACAGGTGTCGAGAGCGCACAGGCTGCGGCAGATGTCTGCGCAACGATACTTGCTGTTCCGTTTGCCTATTCAGAATTGAAAAAAATGAAAGAATAATCATAATAACAGGGGAGGTTTGTATATGTCAGATATAAATGAAAACTGGAAATGCTCTATGTGCGGCACTGAAAATACTGGTAATTTCTGCTGCGAATGCGGCTCGGTAAAGCCGGGATATGTCCCGAAAAATAAACAGACGCAGAATGTTTCGGATAGTACTGCCGATCCAGCTGATGCGGACGGCAAATGGAGATGCAAAGTATGCGGAACAACCAATACCGATAGCAAGTGTTCGTTCTGCGGACAGACAAAGAGCGATAATGACAAGTTCGTCGTTCCCCAGCAGCAAGTATTTCCAAATACTATACCGTTTACTTACCCTCCGGGATTTCAGCCAGCCCGTGGTCTGATGTGCGAGCCTATGTCGCCGACACAGCCTCAAAACGCCGAGCCATGGCTGTGTACCAGATGCGACCATACCAACAAAGGTGGAGACTATTGCTTCAACTGCGGTATGCCAAGAAGCAAGGCAGCCGCCAAAGATAAAGCATGGACCTGTCCCGATTGTAATAATGAAGTTGGCGATGATGCTCTTTTTTGTCCTGAGTGCGGAAAGATAGATCCAAGACTAACAAAAGAAGAAGCCTTAAAAAAATATGGATATAGTGATGATGAGATAAAAGAGATGCATAAACCGCCGATCGTTACGGGTGTGATGGGTTCAGATGGTATTAATACTGATGCACCAACAGCATTGGTCTCTGACCGTGTTGCATTTGGCGGCGCTGTTCTGCCGGAATTCGTCAGTTTGCCTTCAGGCAGAAAGTATTATAATCCATATTTAAAGGACTCGCTTTCGGTATGCGGCTGTTATAGCTGCTGTAAGATCTTTAAATCAAGCGAAATAACAAGCTGGAACGGTGATCTGGCTGTCTGTCCTTATTGCGGAAGTGATACTGTTGTTGGCAGACCTGAACATGAAGAGCTAACGATAGAGCTGCTTGAAAAAATGAATACGTTCCATATCAAGGGGCAGCCTGTTGATAACTGCTATCCTGCGGGATACGTTAAGAACAAGGAGTAAAATTTGAAAAATAGCAAGTAATGAAAAATAAGGAGGCGTGTTAAATGAGGATCTCAAAAGCGGAACTTAATGAATTCAATTTTGTAAAGGAAATCACTCATAATACGATAAATGCGATCTATCCGAAGTATTATCCATCGGGAGCTGTTGATTTCTTTTTGCAGCACCACACAGATGAAAAGATAATTGATGACATCAAAGCAGGAAAGGTTTACATTCTTCAGCTTGATAATGATGCTTATGTGGGAACTGTTACTGTGGACGGAAATGAGATCAAAAGGCTATTCGTGCTGCCCGAATATCAGCATCAGGGTCATGGCAGAGCGCTTATGGATCACGCCGAGATAGTCATAGCACAGGAGTATCACGAGATAGTTCTTGATGCATCTCTTCCTGCAAAAAATATCTACAGAAAGCGTGGATATGTAGAAACTGATTACCACATCATTATTTCAGACAACGGTGATTACCTTTGCTACGATGAAATGCGTAAAGATGTCTGAGCTATGACCGCCTTTAAGGAGTGATGATCAATGCTGTTTGATGATGATTACGATAAAAAGAGCGATTTTAATAAGACTATTGATGATCTTGACGACGCTATATTTTTAAATTATATAACTAAAGAAAACGAAGACAAAAACAGGAAATCAAGCGGCGATAAAGGTGGCTCTCTATTATGGAATCTATTTCTTGTGATAAGTTTTGTCATCATAATCGGCGGAATAATAGCAAAATTCTTTTAAAACCGCAGAATTGATGCTTTTTAAAAATGTGATTATTTGTGAAAAAAACATTACAAAAACACTTGACTTTATATGCAATATGATGTATAATTACATTGTAATTGTATCGGTCAGACAGTTTCGTGAATACAATCGGACAGAGTGGTCGTATAAGCGGCATTTGGGAACGGTATCCGTTTTGTGTTTGCAAAAGCGAACGCCTTCACTATCACCTTGATTTACGAAATGACCTTTACTTATTACCTCTGTCAAAGGTGGCAAAGGGAGGGAATAGTTTTGGCAGAAATCCGTGTTGGTAAAAACGAGACTTTGGATACAGCTCTCAAGCGTTTTAAGAGATCTTGCGCAAGAGATGGTGTTATTGCTGAGGTTCGTAAGAGAGAACACTACGAAAAGCCTTCAGTGAAGCGTAAGAAGAAGTCTGAAGCTGCTCGTAAGCGTAAATATTGATACTGAATAAAACGGGCGCATTTTTTGCGTCCGTTTTTGTATATGGTTTAAAAGGAGACGATCATGTTTATTTTCAGACCGACTTATGTTTTTAATGATATAACAGGGATAACACCTCAGTTTTTAAAGCGTATGCATATTCAGGGCATAGTTCTTGATGTTGATAACACACTTACAACTCATAATAATCCAGTTCCTCCTCAGTCAAGTATGGACTGGCTTGCAAGCGTAAAAAATGCAGGTATAAAGTTGATAATCGTTTCAAATAACAAGCCACCGAGGATCGAGCCTTTTGCTGAGGTATTACAGCTCGATTATGTTGCAAACGGAAGAAAACCGCTTCCTTTTGGCATTAATGAAGCTGTCAGGAGACTTGGATTCAATAAGAGCGATATTGCGGCGATAGGCGACCAGATATTTACGGATATTATGGGTGCTAATCTTGCAGGGATACGTTCATGTTTCGTTTTTCCTATCGAACCTGAAACGAGCCTGCCGTTCAGATTTAAAAGAACTATAGAGAAACCGCTTTTGCCGAGCAGAAAAAGGATAATAAAGGAGTGAATCATAGTATGGCTGCAAGATTCGGACCAGCGGGAAACAGCGATAATTTTTCCGCAAAGTTTAAGTCAACGGTGCAAGCGCCCGGTTACCTTGAAGAAATGGGGCTTGACCATTATGAGTACCAGTGCGGCAGGGGAGTCAAGGTAACGGATAAAACTGCTTTTGCATTGAAGGATAAGGCTTGCGAACATCATATAACTCTTTCACTTCACGCACCGTATTTTATCTCGCTTTCAAGCATTGAGCCTGAAAAGCGCGATAACAGCATTGATTACATAATACAGTCCTGTGATGCTGCCAAAAGACTTGGCGCACAGAGGATCGTGATACATTCGGGTTCTTGTGCAAAGATCAGCAGGCAGGAAGCGCTTGAACTGGCAAAGGATACTATCACAAGAGCAAGAAAGACAGCTGTTGAACAGGGCTTTGAGGATATAATCTTCTGTCCTGAAACTATGGGCAAGGTCAACCAGCTCGGAAATCTTGAGGAGGTACTGGAGCTGTGCAGGCTTGATGATACTTTTCTGCCGTGTGTCGATTTTGGTCATCTGAATGCAAGAGAGTTCGGCTTTATAAAAGGCAAGGCTGAATATGAAAACATCATAGACATAATGGAGAATGCTATCGGCTCTGACAGAACAAAGGTTTTCCACAGCCATTTCTCTAAAATAATGTTCACAGAGCCTGGCGGCGAAAAGAAACATCTCACATTTGATGATGATCAGGGGTTCGGCCCTGATTATGAGCCGCTTATGGAGATTATCGCAAAAAAGAACCTGTCTCCCATTTTCGTGTGCGAAAGTGCAGGAACACAGGATAAAGACGCATTGACAATGAAAAATTATTATTTATCTGTAATATAAGGAGTGAGCTGAATGAAAAAGATACTTGTTATCCACGGACCTAACCTTAATCTGCTCGGAGAACGTGAGCCTGGAGTTTACGGAAACGAGAGCTTTGAAAGCATCAACAATGATATTATCGAGCATGCTATATCCAAGCAGTTCCACTGCGAAGTTTTCCAGTCAAACAGCGAAGGAGAGATCATTGATACGCTTCACCTTGCAAGGAAATCGTTTGACGGCGTTATTATAAACGCAGGTGCATATACTCATTACAGCTATGCGATTAGAGATGCTATTGCTGCAATAAAGATACCTGTGATCGAAGTTCATATCAGTAACATCAATGCAAGAGATGAGTTTCGTTCAAAGTCTGTTATCGCATCTGTCTGCGCTGGTTCTATCTGCGGTTTCGGCAAGTATTCATATATCCTTGCAGTAGATTCGCTTTATTACCGCTGGAAAAGTGAGGAGAACAAGCAAGCATAATGACACACCTTGAACAGTTGATGAACGGGCTTGAAGACATCTGTGACTGCGGTATTATAAATGATACTGTAAACAGAAGGTATTTTACTGATATGAAGTCAAGTGACGGAACGCTCGTTGTTTTTAAAGATAAAGCATATCTGATAATCGATTTCAGATATATCGAAAAAGCTAAAAAGACTGCAAAAGGCTGCGAAGTCATTTTACAGGATAGACTATATCATCAGATAAATGAGCTTATAAAAAAACATGATGCTAAAAAAGCAGCTGTTAATACTGAGTTTTGTACGGTTGAACAGTTCAGCCTTATGAAAAATGCGCTGAATATCCAGCTTTCTTCTGATAATGCTTTTACAAAGCTTATCAGAAACATCAGAATGGTCAAAACACAGCAGGAGATCAACTTGATGATCAAAGCTCAAAGAATTGCCGAAAAAGGCTTTGAACATATTCTTGATTTTGTAAGTGCAGGAAAGACTGAAAGGGAAGTCCAGCTTGAACTTGACTACTATATGCTTTCAAACGGTGCTGAGGAGCTTTCTTTTGATACTATCGCACTAAGCGGGAAAAACACATCGCTCCCGCATGGCGTACCTACAGATAAACGCATTGAACAAGGAGAATTTGTTCTGCTTGATTTCGGAGCAGTTGTGCAGGGCTATCACAGTGATATGACAAGAACGTTCTGCGTTGGTGAACCAACGGACAAGATGCGAAAAGTATATGAGATAGTTCTTTCGGCTCAGCTTGCTGCACTTAAAGCTGTTAAAGCAGGAATTTCAGGCAGAGAGATTGATGCTGTTGCAAGAAATATTATCTCAGATGCAGGCTATGGTGATAATTTCGGTCATTCGCTCGGTCACGGGGTCGGTATGGAAATACATGAGATGCCATATGCATCTCCGACAAAAGACAATATCCTGCTTGAAAACTCCATTGTTACTGTTGAGCCGGGAATATATATCGAAAATGAGTTCGGAGTCCGCATTGAAGACTTTGTTGTTGTTAAGGATAATGGATGCGAAAACATGACAAAAGCAGAGAAAAAACTGATAATGATCTGATTTATTCATTTGCATATCGAAATAATACAATGCTTTATCTTGTAAAAAAAATATTAATATCCGACAAAAAACTCCAAAAGACTTGAAAAATGAATTGAAATATGCTAATATTATTATGTAGGTATGTGCCTTGTTATAGGTTTATACTTTAATACTGAATTATTTAATGGAGGTTTTATAATATGGTAACAGCAGGTGATTTCAGAAACGGTATGACTTTTGAGGAAGACGGCAACGTAATGCAGATAGTTGAATTCCAGCACGTTAAGCCTGGCAAAGGCGCCGCTTTCGTAAGAGCAAAAGTCAAGAACGTTATTTCGGGTTCTGTAATTGAAAAAACATACAACCCAACTGCTAAATTCCCAACAGCTTATGTTGAGAGAAAGGAAATGGAGTATTCCTACAACGACGGTGATCTCTACTATTTCATGGATCCTGAGTCATATGAGCTTGTTCCTGTAAACAGCAAGGAGCTTTCCGACAACTTCAAGTTCGTTAAGGAGAATATGATCTGTAAGGTCCTTTCTTACAAGGGTCAGGTATTCGGTGTTGAGCCTCCATATTTCGTTGAGCTTGAGGTTACAGATACTGAGCCTGGCATCAAGGGCGACACAGCTACAAACGCTACAAAGCCTGCAACTGTTGAGACAGGCGCTGAGATCAGAGTTCCTCTGTTTATCAATACAGGAGACAAGATCAGGATCGATACAAGAACATGTGAATACATGGAGAGAGCATAAATTTTAACGATAATAACCGAAACGGAGGGTTGTTATATGGAGCTTAGCAAGAAAGTTGCTTACCTTAAAGGTCTTATGGACGGTCTGAAGATCGACGAAAGCACAAATGAAGGAAAGATCCTGAAACTTATGGCTGATGTCCTTGAAGATATGGCTGATACTGTTGAAGATATTGCAGTTGAAGTCGATGAGACTGTGGATCTGGTCGATGCACTCGACGAGGATCTTGGCGCACTTGAGGAAGATTACTACGATTTTGATGAAGATGATTCCGATGATGAGTGTGACTGCGATTTTTGTGACGATGACGAAGATATGTATGAGTGCATCTGTCCGAACTGCGGAGATAGAATAATGCTTGGCGAAAACATTATTGCTGATGGCTCGATGGATTGTCCTAACTGCGGCGAAAAGCTCGAATTCGACTTTGACGAAGAGTCTGACGACGAATAAATAACAGAAAAACAGAATAATTATACTTTGTATTTCAGGGGTGGTGAGATTCCACACCGGAGGTTATAGTCCTCGACCGCTGCTATCAGCGCTGATTCGGTGAAATTCCGAAACCGACGGTAAAAGTCCGGATGGAAGAAATGACACAAGATTGTATTTTCAAGCCCTGATGTTTTCAGGGCTTCTTTATTTTCCTTGCGCCTTTTCTCCTAATAATTAATTATTTTATTGGAGGAATAATAATGAACAGTAATACTATTGATAATTCACGTAAAAATAAGCAGATCGACATTAAGAAGCTCTCTATACTCGCAATGTTTATTGCATTGGGGTATGTTTGCTTGTTTGTTTTCAGATTTAAGGTCGGATTTCTGACGCTTGATTTCAAAGATGTTTTTATTACTCTCGCTGGCTTTGTATACGGTCCTATCGCTGCACTTGCGGTAGCACTTACCGAATCTATCCTTGAGATGGTCACCCTTTCTTCAACAGGATTCTGGGGTGCATTGATGAACTTTGTGGGCAGTGCGACATTTGCAGTAACTGCGTCGCTGATCTATAAATACAATAAGAACTTTAAAGGTGCAGTAATCGGTCTGGCTGCTTCTGTTTTCACTATGACCGCTGTGATGCTTGTAATGAACATTCTTATCACGCCTATCTACGCTCACACCAATGTCAAGACAGTAATAAAAATGATCCCCAAAACGCTGCTGCCTTTCAATCTTATCAAGAGCATTCTGAATGCAGCAATAACATTCGTTATATATAAACCGGTTTCGCAGGCTTTCAAAACAATGCACCTGATACCAAAAGGAAATGATGAATTCAAGATCAACAAGCGTACAATAATAGGTCTTGTTATTGCAGGTGCTTTTATAGTTGCTTCAGTCGTAATGATATTTATTCTCTTTGACGGAAGTACTTTCGAGCTTGTTAAATCTAAATAATACCAGAGCTGAATTTTCGATCCCTGTGTTGTTAAATGCACAGGGATCTTTTGTTGTCAGCTTGCTGAAAATTGAACAATTATTTAAAGATTATTTTGTACTGATTGACTATTTTTATAAAATGTGCTATTATAGTATTATACATTGATCCGATAATTATAAATTTGAATCAATAAGGCTGTGATAAAATGAAAAACTCTGCAACTTATAAAGCAACAGATATTATAAATGGCTTTGAATGCCGTCCTGGCATTTACAGGCTCAACGGCGCTTCAGCTATGCTTCATGCTGTAAATTTCACCGTCCATTCTGCTAATGCTACGGCTTGCTCCGTTGTACTTTTTAACAGAGGTGAAACAGAACCCTTTGTTGAGATTCCTATTCCTGACACCTACCGTATCGGTGATACATGGTCTATTATGATATACGGGATCAATATCTACGAAGTCGAATACTGCTACCGCCTTTCAGGCGAGTATGCACCCGAAAAAGGACTGCTTTTCAACAATAAGACTAATATTCTTGATCCATATGCTCAGGCTGTAACAGGACAAAGTGTATGGGGGAAAAGATCAGGTGCGACCGACTGTTATCACGGAAGGATATGTGATGACAGATTTGACTGGGGAAATTTCCACAAACTCAATGTTAATTTCAGCGATCTTGTAGTTTATGAGCTTCATGTAAGAGGCTTTACAAAACACAAGTCATCGGGAGTTAAAAATCCGGGCACGTTCGACGGTGTTATCGAGAAGATACCTTATCTGAAAAAACTCGGTATCAACGCAATAGAACTTATGCCTATCTTTGAATTTGACGAACTCTACGAGGAAAGAGAGTATAATGGCAAGAAACTCCTCAATTATTGGGGATATAACACTACCTGTTTTTTTGCGCCAAATACGAGCTATACATCAGGAGTAGAATATAATCACGAGGGTGATGAGCTTAAAACGCTTATCAGGACCTGTAATGAGAACGGCATACTTGTATTCCTCGATGTTGTTTTCAATCACACATCGGAAGGAAACGAGGACGGCTCGATCTTTTCTTTCAAAGGTCTTGATAACAACGTCTATTATATGCTTACGCCTGACGGTAAATACGTCAATTTCAGTGGCTGCGGAAATACAATGAACTGCAATCATCCCGTTGTGCAGCAGTTTATCATTGACTGTCTGCGCTATTGGGTTATAGAATTCAGAGTTGACGGGTTCAGATTTGATCTTGCTTCTATTCTTGGACGAAGTGAGGACGGAACACCGCTTGAAAATCCTCCGCTGCTTAAAATGATAGCATATGACCCGATTCTGAGCGGAGTCAAGCTTATTGCGGAAGCCTGGGACGCAGGCGGACTGTATCAGGTCGGCAGTTTCCCTTCATGGAACCGCTGGGCAGAATGGAACGGACGTTTCCGTGATGATCTGAGATGCTTCCTTAAAGGCGATAACGCAATGGCCTGGGCTGCGGTGCAGAGAATAACAGGTTCTGCAGACCTGTATCCGCCTGAGCGCTGGCATAATGCATCTGTGAATTTCCTGACTTGTCATGACGGATTTACTATGTACGATCTTTACAGCTATAATGTTAAGCACAATCTTGAAAACGGCTGGAACAACACAGACGGCGATAACAGTGTAACGAGCTGGAATTGCGGCATTGAAGGTGAAACTGATAATAAACTCGTAAACGATCTGAGGAAAAGAATGGTCAAAAACGCCTTTGCTACGCTTTTATGCAGCAGGGGAGCTGTAATGTTCTTCGCTGGCGATGAGTTCTGTAATACCCAGTTCGGCAACAATAATGCATACTGTCAGTTCAATGAGATCTCATGGCTCGTCTGGAACAGGCTGAAACATTTCAGAGAGATACACGACTTTGTAAGTGATATGATCGAATTCAGAATGAAACACGATGTTATACGCCATGCTACAAAGCCATCCAAGCTCGGCTTCCCGGATATAAGCGTGCATAATACATGGGCTTGGAACAATACCTTCAACGATCATGACCATGTCATAGGTGTAATGTTTGCAGGAGCAGACAGCAAAGGCAATGACGATGCTGTTTTCATTGGTATCAACGCATATTGGGAAAAATGCCCTGTCCAGATGCCCGATCTGCCTTCTGGATATAACTGGTGCGTTGATTTTTACACAGATGTTCCTCATAAAAAAGATGTTGATTATAATAAAATGGTCGACAGACAGCTAAACAAGATCACGCTTGCACCAAGAAGCGTTGTTGTAGCATCATTGAGGAAAAGTATAATCAGCGAATAGCGGATATAATAATAAGCAAAATATTGACCGAGGAGCGACATATATTCCTCGGTCTTATTTTATTTTTACCTCTTAATTCAGCAAATAGA
>CAMZIK010000037.1 GCA_947307175.1 uncultured Clostridia bacterium | reverse complement strand
TAAACTGCTTGAAATGAGCACGATGGGATATGACTTTTCTAACGCTTACTGGGGAGATACCAGACCTTTTGATTGACGGCATACAGGATCGAGGTGAGTTATATGCCGGACAGAACATATATGTGCATAGATTTAAAATCTTTCTATGCCTCGGCAGAATGCTCACAGCTTGGGCTGGATCCTTTTAAGACCAATTTGGTCGTTGCAGATCCGTCACGAGGACCGGGTGCTATTTGTCTTGCAATAACGCCTGCTATGAAGGCTTTGGGCATAAAAAACCGCTGCAGGCTTAATGAGATACCTCGTAGCGTGGAATATATAACGGCGATACCGAGAATGAATATGTATATGCGGATCTCCGCGCACATTTACGGCATATATCTGAAGTACATAGCTCCCGAGGATATCCACGTCTACTCGATAGACGAAGTATTTATTGATGCTACCTCTTATCTTCTGCTCTACAAGAAGACACCCAAAGAGCTGGCTATAATGCTTATGGATAAGGTTTTTGAGGAGACGGGCATAACCGCCACCGCAGGCATAGGGACAAATATGTTCCTCGCCAAGGTTGCTCTTGATATCACGGCGAAGCATGTGCCTGATCACATCGGTATTCTTGACGAAGAGGAGTTCAAGCGAACTGTTCAGCGTCACGAGCCTATAACAGACATATGGGGTATCGGTCCCGGTACAGCAAGCCGCTTAGCTCGTTACGGAGCACACAACCTCTATGATGTAACTCAAATGCCGCAAAGTCTGCTTAAACGGCTGTTTGGCGTAAATTATGAGTATCTTCTTGACCACGCCAACGGTATTGAGCCTTGCACTATTGCCGATATACTAAAATACGAGTCAAAGAGCAAGTCGATGTCCAACAGCCAGGTGCTGTTCCGTGATTACACACGCAACGAGGCTTTGACTGTCCTCAAAGAGATGATCGATGGACAGGTCACCGAGATGATAGCTAACGGCTACTACACCGACCATGTTTCCCTTTACGTGGGATACTCAGGCTGGACATCTCCGTCTACGGGCGGAAGCAAAAAGATCGAAGGTGGGCACACGGATTCGTACAAGATAATAGAATCAGTCATTGAACGGATCTATCAAGATACTACAAGATACAACGAGTCTATTAGAAGGCTTGGAATCAGCCTTGGCAACCTTACATATGAATGCTGCCGAAACTTATCATTGTTCGAGGACTTTGAAAAAGAAGAGCGGGAACACGATATACTGGTTGCCGTATCGCAGATAAAGAGCCGCTTTGGCAAGAATGCGGTGCTTCGTGGTATGAGCCTGCAAAAAGAGGCAACTGCCAAAGTCCGCAACACACTGGTGGGAGGTCACAATGGTTAATCAACGACGAGCAGACAGAGCAAAGCTGTTTGCACCCTTCGCTGCTCTCAAGGGGTTTTATGAGCTCATACTGGCTCAGGAAGCTACCCGAGAACAGCGGCAGGATCTCTGCGAAGACGATGCCGCAGAGATGTCTGAAAGACTCAAACAGCTCGATAAAGGTGTTAATATACACATACGTTATTATGACAAGATACACTATGTTACTATATCTGGTGAAGTCAGAGAGATCGATTATGATTTCAAATTTTTGATCGTTGATGAGCACAAAATCTGGTTTGACGATGTGTTCTGGCTTGAAATGTACACACCTGAGGGTAAGGAGACATGGTTGAAATAACTACGATACCGCAAATGGTGTTAGATTCTAACGAATCACAGGCTCAATGAGTCTGTGTTTTTATTTTAAACGAAAATTTGCTATTGACACAACAATGGAAATGGGATATAATGTTTTAAAAAGTTGTAGAGCAATAAATAATTAACACCTTTACTCAATGTGTTATCTACAAGCGCTGACAAAAGATGTATAAATAGAGATAAAGAAATGTCAGGCTATGTTGTGGACAAATCCGATGCGAAGGCATATTTTGCGTTTGTTTCGGTTTTGATTATATTATTTATAGGAGGAGAAAACAATGAAAATCAAACACATTTGCAAGGGGATCCTGATGCATGGCACGACTGCCGCACTCAGTCTTGCTCTGATACTCGGCACAGCAGGAGGCGCATTTGGCAAAGCAAACAGCCAATCGTCTGGAGGAATTGTAGCATCAGCGGCAACGGCTATATCAAGAAGCGGCGAGGGAAAATTTTTATCTGGCGGACACACTTATACTTACCGTTATCGCACAGATGTGTACAACAAAGAGACATTTGAACTTCTGTCTATAACAGTTGCAAACCGAAGTGTGTCAATACCCAGTAGGGTTTATATTGACGGAAAATATAGAACTATTAATACTATTGGATATGGTTTTGGAAAAGGCATTACTGCCGAAACCGTCACAATGCCTGATACAATTACTGATATTAAAGGACAAGTATTCCAGGATGCTAGAATTGGAACCGTATATGTTTCATCTGCAGTAAAATCAATTGGCAATTATTTCTGTAGTTCTCCTAAAATTGACCGCGTAGTTTATAATGGAAGTCAGTTAGAGAGCTTAGGTTCTTGTGCTTTCTCAAGTAATAATCAATGCGAGTATTACGGACTCAAGCCCAATTCTCATGGCGCCGTCATTTTTGGAGACTGGCTTATTAGATATATTGGCGGAGAGAAAAGCATCAGTATAATTGAAATAGGAGAAGAAAAGAAAATAACTAAACTAGGGCCATATTGTTTTAATTCCGGTTCCAACGAAAAAAATCTTAATTTAGAGAGAGTCGATTTATCGGGTGTTGATACTATTGCAAATGGAGTTTTCAGAAAAAATCCAAACATAACCGAATTAACGGGGGCATCATCTATTAGCAGCGTTGACAGTTGGGCACTTAATGGTGCTAAATGGTACGACGAGCGTAAAGATAATAATTTAGTTATGCTCGGCCAAGTGCTATTATATTATCATACTGATTATTCTACTATAGATCTTTCAGATTATAGATTCAACAACATAAAATACGTCAATCCTGGTGCTATATATGATTGTAAAAACGCTTCAATTCTAAAACTGAATCCTTCAATAGAAAGATTTGCTGACTCTGCTTTTGTTGGCACTGGCAGTAGCAGAGCAAAGAAAATAAGCACGGTATATGTGGGGAACAAAAAAATAGTTTACGACAACAATGATCAGTTTCTGCCTAAGCCACTCGCCAACAGTCTATATACATTCAGAGAATCACCTTATGTTAAACAGTTCACGAAAGATAAGACAAAGGGAATTCTTGCTTGCATGGGTTTTTCTTACTATGGTGGTAATATTGGAAACGCACTGTCTCGGAACACACAATATCAAATTGCCTATAAGATACATGAATATGTAGTCACAAATTATTATTATGATTATAACTCTCAAAATTATCTCGATGCATTTTTAAGTGGAAAATGTGGTATGGTGTGTGAAGACTATGCTCAGTTGTATGCTTATCTCCTTGAAAGTGCCGGTGTTAATGCTGAGGTAGTAAGCTCATGTGTAAGAAATGATAATGGAAAGGTTATATATAATGGCGACCATGCATGGAACCTCATCAAAATCGGTAGCCAATGGTATCATGCTGATGTGTGCTGGGATTCCTGCAATTATGCAGATAAACTTGATTTCAATATGAGATGGTTCCTAGTTTCAGATGAATTTATCAAAAAAGAAACGTGCTGCCATGCAATGTGGCAATTAGAAACAGATTGCCAATTTAACAATTGCAGCTCCCTTCCCAGATGCGATTCTTTACTTGGAGATGCAGATGGCAATGGTTATCGCAACAAAGATGATGCCACAATTATTCAGAGATACCTTATTCAAGACACATGGTCTATGAGTAATATAAAGCTCTCAAATACAGATACTAATTTTGATGGCAAAGTTAATATGCCTGATGCTATTAATGCTATGACTCTTGCATCACATCGTTCTAAAGATCCCTTATCTAATTACGGCAACCATACAGCAAAGGCACATTAATCTTAATTATATAATGAACGCAGAATCAACAACTGAATCTGCGTTCATTTTTTATGATAAAAGGCAAAGTTACTTATAATTATAATCAAATCTTTATATTAATCCAGCAACCTGTATAAATCGAGAACGATGTTTTACACTCGATTTCCAGCCTAAATCGTTTACGATTATTATTTGATTTTAGCTGTCCAAAAAAAGTTACCACAATTCCAAAACTATGTGATAGAATATGCTTGTAGAGTAAAACACTAGTGCATAGTCGAGATGATATTATGACCAAGAAACATGTTAATCGCAGTATACTGTCCGTTATTCTGTCAGCTGTTATTTGTCTTTCGGTAACAGGCTGCGACTTTTCAGACAATTCAACAAGTGATTCTCGTTCTTCAAGTTCTTCATTTGATTCTTCATATTCATCTGATTCTTCATTGCCCGAATCAAGTTCAAATGTAGAAACATCCAGTAAAACTGATAGTTCATCAAACCATTCGGAAACTATCAGTTCATCTAAAACGACATCGTCAGCCACAACAACTTCACTAACAACAACTACTACAAGCAAAGCCACTACAACTACCACTACTGCAAAAGCAACACCAAGATTTAATCCCTCACTTATTCCGACATATAGTGGTTCTGCATATGTGGCTATAAACGGCAACATACCGTTCTTCACCTCTGACGATATGACAACTTCTGCATATGAAAAATACAGCCCACTGGACTCCCTTGGTCGCTGTGGAGCTGCAATGAGTTGTATCGGGCGAGAACTAATGCCAACTGAGCCTCGTGGATCTATTGGTATGGTCAAGCCTTCCGGCTGGCACTTGGTGAAATACCAAGGCATTGAAGGCAATTATTTATATAATCGTTGTCATCTTATTGGTTACCAGTTGACTGGTGAAAATGCTAATGAACGCAATCTTGTAACCGGCACACGCTACATGAATATTCAAGGAATGGAACCACTTGAAAACCGAACTGCGAACTATATCAAATCAACAGGCAATCATGTGATTTACCGATCCACGCCCATATTCCAAGGATCAAATCTGCTATGCACTGGTGTCTTGATGGAAGGCAAATCCGTTGAAGACAACGGCGCAGGTTTAACCTTCTGTGTGTTTGCATATAATGTGCAGCCGGGTATCAAAATAAACTACGCTGATGGTTCGTCAAGCAGTCCTGAGTTCATAGAGACACAATCGACTACCAAAGCCACAACAAAACAGACAACAAACAACAACCCCAGTGTACAGCCTAGTTCCTCTTATGTATTAAACAAAAACACGCACAAGTTCCACTATCCTTCCTGCTCAAGCGTTAGCAAAATGTCAGAGAAAAACAAAGTGTATTTCAATGGAACTCGTGATCAGGTTATTTCACAAGGATATTCTCCTTGTCAACGATGCAATCCATAGATAAACACCGATTACATCTTTTCATTCATATCACTTCCTTCTGAACAGAGGTGCTTCACGGAAAAGCATCTCTGTTCTCTTTTGCAAAAAAATAACGCCCGACAAAAATCGGGCGCCTGATTCTGACTCAATCAGTATAGCAAAAGTCCTAACATAGACATTATATCAATCAATATGGCAAACGTCCTGATAAAAGAATTATATCAGTGATTAGACTAATTGTCAACAAACGATATAACCGATTTATCACGCCTTTGATTTTCTCATATTTCCCTTCGCAAAACAAGCTGGGATTTCGTAATATCATTGATATTTCAAAAATGCAGATTGACAATATTTACTCTTATGATATAATAAGTGTAAGAGGTGATATTATGACCGAAAAACAGCAAATAGCTGCAGCAATAGAATTCAAGCGCAGGTGGAAAGACAAGGGCAGCGGCGAGGAAGAGATGAAAGAGTTCTGGATAGAACTGCTGCGTGATGTATTTGGCGTGAAAAACGTTGATGAACACATTATATTCAAGGAAATTGGAACACTTAAAAATAATACGTGTTATGCAAATGCTTTTATCCCTTCAGCGAAAGTGGTTATTGCTCATAGGACGTCAAATCTGACCCTTGACGGTTGGTATTCATTCCTAACAAATGATTTATACCGCAGGGGCTTACCATGGGCATTAGAGCAGGGACTGCAGTTTTCAAACAAGCTGAAAGCATCTGAAAAGCCGCGCTATATCATTGGCTGCAATTTTGAGGAGTTCCGCATATATGATCTTAACAAAGAAGGCTTTGAAGATGAACTAAACCACGAACTGATAAAGCTAAGTGAGCTTGAAAAAGAATATTATCTGCTTTACAGTATTGTCGGCAAGGATGCAGACCCGATAAAGCAGCTGCGTCAAGAGAGAAAAACATACCTTGATAACCACAAGCGAAAAAATACTACCCAGGATTTTGCCTGGTATTACATAAGTCAGACTATAAAGAAATGGAAAAAAGAAAAAAGTATCGCCAAATGTCGTGTCGCGCCTACGCTGATAAAAACAGCGTTTATTGAAAAGAACAGAGTATATAGTATATTAGAGTGTCTGCATAATCAATCAATGGAAGGGATAAAAGTCCCTGACCGATGCGAGCTGTTCAAGCTTGCAGTAGCTATGGATCTGGACAAATTCAACAGAATAAAACTCATTTCGGTCATGGATCCCGATATGCCGTACCCGTTCAATGATGTTGAACAAGCTTGGGAATCAACACTGCAAAACATTTTGATGCAAGCAGATAAACTGGCAACGGCTGAATTAAAGCTGGTAAGCGTTGCTGAAAGTCTGCAAAACTACGGTCCGAAATACAAAATATATAAAGATTTAGACAGGTTAATATAAGCTGGCATAAGAAATTATACCTAAAGAATGTAATAAGAACGATTATCCTGAAGCTGAGTATTGATTTCACTTTGAAAAAACATATTTATAAGTATTGGAAACCGCGTGTCTGCGTGGTTTCCTTTTTGTTTTTTCTGCTTTTTCCGGAAACAAATAAAAAAATGTGTGTTATCATATAGACAGACCAAGAGAGAACAGGTCAACAACTGATAAACAAAGAGAGGTAAGATTATGATCTACAGTGTTACATTTCATCACAAACCAGGACGCAGGGTCGAAACTATGTGGTTTACGGACAGGGACAAGGCTGAATGCTATTACGCGTCCATTATCACTAATCCAAAAGTGCTGGACGCAGCTCTGTATGGCATTCCTATATGCAAAGCAGACCTCTACGACGGCGTTCAGACATCAGCGGACATCAGCGAGATAAGACGCTGGTATGCAGACAGGAGGTAGCAAACTATGTACGAAATTAAAAGCCAAGGAAACAATTCAATTTTCACGACAAGCAGTTTACCAACAGCCATTCTTGAGGAAACAGCAGGAGGGCAATTCGCAGTCGACACAAGAACGCTTGCGTTTGAGCAGGGTATCATCCATATCACCGGCGAAATTAATGACGAGCTTGTCCAGAAGATGCTTCTTCTGCTGTACATTGCAGCGATCAGAAAGATGCATCTGACAATATACATCACGTCACCGGGCGGCTCAGTCTCGGCAGGACTTGCGTTGCAGGACGCGCTCGAAGCCTACCCTTACGGCTATACCATTATATGCTGTGGTCTCGCCGCATCAATGGGAGCTGTATTGCTCGCAGGCGGCAGAAAAGGTCACAGATACATCATGCCGCACTCGAAAGTTATGATACACGAACCGCTTATTGCAGGCGGTCTGGGTGGCTCTGCAACGTCTATCCAGCGCACTGCCGAGTCTATTATGGAAACCAAGCGCGTGCTCAGCGAAATGCTCTCAAAGTTCACAGGAAAGAGCATCAAGGAGATTGAAAAGAACATAGCTTATGATAATTTCTTCACCGCTGAAGAAGCTATTGAATTTGGTCTTTGCGATAGCATAGCAACGGGCTTTGAGAAATACAACACCAGCGAACCCTGATAATGCCATAGATAAAGTACGGAAAAGGCTCTTTACAATTCAACAAGTCTTTTCCGTACCCCGCAAGGGGTCACAATGGCAAAGGATAAAAAAACAGAATAAAATAATAATTCTGATTATGCAGTTATGCAAACACGATATATGTGTTAAGCTGTAATCAGATCAAAACAAGGTCTAAAAAATAATTATATAAGGAGCGATTATTATGGCAAACACTAAAATCAATTGGGATCAGTTGAAAACCAACGGAGGAACAGTAACCGAACTGCTTGCTGTCCTCAGCGTGACTGAAAGAGAGGGCGTAAAAGGACCATACGTCAGCGCACAGTATTCTGACGGCGAAACCTCGTTTTCCGCTAATATGTTTGATACCACAGTTTCAGACTTTAAAAAGCTCGGAATTGAGGCAGGAACCACAGTCCTTGCTACAGTAACATCCAGCGGCAACAATTTTCTCAACATCAAAAGCATTGAGCCAAAACCTTCCCCTGAACTGAGCAAGGCTCTTGCGAAAAAAGCACCTGTCGATGCTGAAAGCGCATTCAACGAGATTTGTGATATTATCAGGCGCAATGACTGCATCTGCGGTATGACAGAGATAGCACTCGGACTGCTTGAAGAAAACAAAGCAGACTTCATCAGAAGCTCAGCCGCTTGCGATTATCACCACGACGAGCTTCACGGACTTGTTTACCACACACTTCGTATGGTACGCAATGCCGAAAAAATAACAGAAGTCTACCCTGATCTGTGTAAGGAACTGCTCGTCTGCGGTGCCGCATTGCACGATATAGGAAAAATCAGGTCACTTAAAACGAACGATCTCGGCGGCGCAGAAATGACACCTGACGGCATACTGCGCGAACACTCACTCATAGGGATACTGATGATACATGACTTTGTCAGAACCAACGATTCTATAGTCGTCACAGATGATGCACTTATGGCACTTGAACATATGATAGCATCACATCACGGGACTCGTGAATTCGGCGCGATCCAGATACCCGCACTCCCCGAGGCTATGGTGCTCAACTATCTTGATCTTATGGATTCAAGGATAGAGATGTTTGAGACTTCGCTCAAAGGTATGGAGACCGGACAGCTCAGTACCTACAACAAAGGTCTCGGAACCAAAGTATACAACCCGCATATCAGCCCGTATGAATATTGATACTCTTTGCAAGGACACCTTGTTATATAGTATATATGTCATAGCCACTCCTGTCAAATTCATTTGCGGAATAATCTGTTTATTCCGCAAATGGATTTGAACAGAGAAAGCCGCTGTGATAGAATTAACACACACCAGGCAAAACACATTAATCAACACCCGAAAAACACGAAACAACAGAGTTCTAAGGAGGAATAGCAATGAAAAAGGAAACAGATGTGCTGACCGTCCACGAGATCGGCAAGGACGGCAGTGAAACCGTGAAAAAGAACAAAATAAACGACGACGGAACGCTGGGCAGAAAGCTCAGCAGCGTCAAAAGAGCGATCAGATATGCACGGGAAAATGCAATGACGATACTGCCACATGGGCAATGCGTACCGTATGCGGTATTCAACGGCGGCTGCAACGATAACATCGCAGCAATAGCAGGCTCAGGCAGAGGCAAAACAAGAACACTTGTCGAACCGAATATACTTGCGGCTGCGTCGAGTATGATTATCTCCGACCCAAAAGGCTATCTGTATAAAAAGTACAAGGACATTCTTGAAAAGAACGGTTTCAAGGTAAAGCATCTGAATGCAAGAGATCCTCGCCGTTCAGGCAAATACAACCCGATGAAGTATAGTCATTCCTACAACGATATACAAAAGCTGGCAAATATGACCGTCTATCTGATGTCCAACAAGTATGGATCATACGATCCGATGTGGGACAAGCTCGCCGCGATGCTTATATCTGCCGCAATGGCATACTTGTATGAGGGCGGCACCTATGCACCGAACACTCTTTCAGGAGTTATAAAACTAATCAGCGCTATCGACACCAACGCTATGGAAGAGGGCAGGAGCTGCACCTTTGACCGCATCTTCAATCTGCACAACGAGCAATACAAGAGAAGCCACGACGGCAAGGAAAGTTGGGCATATGAGCAATATGTAAAATTCAAAGGACTCAGCAATAAAACTCTCGGCAGCGTAGTTATAACCGTTCACGGAGACCTCGGAGCGCTGGACACTCCCGAGATAAGAGAAATGACTGAGACAGACGAGATGGACATCACATCTATCGGTCAGGAAAAGACCGCTGTTTTCGTTGAAATAAGCGATACCGACCGCTCAAAGGATATGCTGGTGAATATGTTTTACTCGCAGGCGATGAGCGAACTGTGTGACTTTGCCGATTCACAGGAAAACAACAGACTTCCCGTTCCAGTCAGGTTTATCCTTGACGACTTCGGAACAACATCAAAAATCGAAAACTTTGAAAAAATGATATCAAATATCCGTTCAAGAGGCATCTCCGCAATGCTTATGCTTCAATCTGTCGCACAGCTCAGAAACAATTACGGTGAGGAATTCGAAACTATCCTCAATAATTGTGATACAACTATCTATCTCGGTGGCAACAATGCTGAAACGGCAAAATACATATCCGAACTTGTAAATAAAACTCCGAACAGTATACTCACAATGCCTATGAATAAGTGTTGGATTTTCCGCGGCGGCGGCTCTGTGACTATGGCTGACACGGTCGACATCGACAGCTACCAGAAGCCGCAGCAGCGCAGCGGGATAGATAAAGAAGCTGTTTAACGAATTTCACGCCTTGTGCCCGATACGAAGGTGTATCGGGCATACAGGGCACTTGGCTTTTGTGATAAGGTACACAGGCTGCCTTGTGTGCTTTATCAGAACGTTCAAGGAGGAAAACGTAGCAGGAATGAATATAACAGAGATACTTTCCATACTTGCAAGAATAATGCTCGCCCTTGCAATAATCTACCCTCTGCTTAAAATGGCAGGACGTATTATCAGCTTCATAGCAACAGAATTTCATCTTGCATTTTTGCAGCGGTATTTGAGCTTTTTCGCAGCTGACGAAGATGATATGTACATCATAGCAAATGACTATTTTGAAAATATTGAAAGAATCAAGTTTCAATAATAAACTGAAAGGATGAATCATAATGAACAACAAGGTACAGGTAAAAAGCGGAACCCTCAATGACACTCTCATACCAAATAATGCGATAGTTGTTATTGAGGATTATGACAAGCAGGAAAGGGCGATACCGCAGCTGGAGATGATAGACAGCGATAAGGACCTGAATCGTCTATTCAAATTGGTACACGGCTGTTCCTTACGATGCTACTGCAAGACGGCACGTAAAAGCGAAAGGATGTATGCCTTTGTCAAGACAGACGATGAACAGCAGACATTCACGGTGATAAAAAATCTCGAAGAAAGGCTGAAGGAAGTAAAGGAAATAAAGAATAAAACGATATACATGCAGCGCATATCATTCGACACATACGACTGCGGCAAGGCTATGCTTGAAAAGCTGGATATGAAAGCGGTGTATTTTACGGGCGAGCAAAAGCCTGTTCCGAAAGGCGAAAAATACCTGTTCAGGATTGATTTCACCCCGAATGACCTGTTTAAACACTGCGCAAGCCGTATCAAAGGGCAGGACAACGAGCTTGCAAAAGCGGTGTACCTGATATGGGACTTTATCCATTCGGCAGCACTTGGGATAAACAAGCCTGCACAGAACTGGATACTCACCGCACCTAGTGGAATGGGAAAGACGGAGTTTTACAGGTGTATCGCGGACTTTATGCTCGAACATAATATCCCTGTCCCTGTGATAAGACGCGACCTTAACGATTATACGGAGACAGGCTTCAAGGGCAAGGAAATAACCGAGCTGCCCGAGGAGATAAAGAGCTATAACCAAAAGAGTTACATCGACTGCGCAACAGCTATCTGCTTTCTTGACGAGGCGGACAAGAGAATGATGCCCAGCTATGGTTCCAATAACGTGAACATAAACGCAGCTATCCAGTCAAATATGCTCACGCTTATCGAGGGCACCAAAATAGAGGACTTTGATTCGTCAAAGACAATGTTTGTTTTCCTCGGCGCTTTTCAGTACCTGCGCGACAGAAAGCAAAAGGAAAGCAAGCAGCTCAAGTCAGGCTTCCGCAAGGGCAGCGGTCAGGTCGATGAAAGCGAGGCATTCTATGAGGATATCGAGCTTAATGATATGATAGAACAGGGAATGCTCGAAGAGCTTGCAGGCAGGATAACCTCAGTCATCAACTTTCATAAGATAAGTGAACGGCAGATGAGAAATATAATCCGTGACAAGGCAAAACAGATAGGCGACGAAATCGGATTCGCAATACGTATCACCGACAAGGGACTTAAAGAGCTTATGGAGATAGCCTACACCAACCTTGGTGTAAGAAAGCCGATGAACGTTATCCGTGAACTTGCGCTCGGTGTGGTCGCACATCAGACGATATTCGATGATACAGATAATGACAGTAGCGAGATAGTCATCAGCGGACTTGAAAAGGTCAGGCTGAAAAAAGCCAATCATTCAGAAAAGGAACCGCAAAAAATATCACAAGAAAGAACCTGCGAGAGTGCATAACGCACTTTCGCAGCTAAGAACTCACAAGCATAACAAAATAGTAAAGCGAGGTAATACTTATGAACATCGAAAAAGAAATACAGCTTGTAAACGAGATTATCGCAAACGCAATAATCCACGGCGCAGACCTTGGCGGCACATACGACCAGAACGAAAAGGAACTGACCAAAGCCATCAACAACTGGATAAAAGCCAAAGGACTTGAAAACGAATATCACGTCGCCCAAGGGACGTATCTCTGCAAGGCAACAAACGACGAGAACCCACAGTTTGCACCCCGCGGATACTGGCGCGTGATGCAGATATGCAGAAAGGAGAGAGTATGATGAACGACCTGCTTAATATGGATTTCAATGAGTGGACAGGCAACGAAATAACTCACATAAATGGCTTACAAATACCAAATGACCTGCTGGATTTCCTGCACATTCACAACGGCGGCGAAGGTCACCTTGGCGAATGTATGCTGTATCTGTCAAGCCTTGAACAAATGCAAAAGCTGAACAACGAATGGAAAACAGCCGAATATCTCGGAGATGCCTTTATCTTCGGCAGTTTCGATAAAGATATCCTTATCGGCTACAACGCAAAAGCCAAGCGCTACTGCTATATCCATTCAGGCTACGTCCTGCCCGAGGGCATATACAATGTATCCGCCGGCTTTGAAGATTTTCTGACCTTTTTATCCAAAAACGATATACATTTCTGAAAAAATAAGGTATAATAAAGTCAGCTAATAAACAGGAGGTAACAATCATGTTCGACAGAAAACAAAAAAACGCGGAAATATTCCGCGATACCGAGAGAAGATACAAGTCGGATAAGGAGCTTGCAAATGCTGTGGAGCTTTCAAAAGCAAAGCAGAGCCTGACCCTTGAAACCGACAGCGTGACCGTTCCTGTGCCGCGCAGAAAAGAAAAAGCACAGGTCATAGTGAGCGCAAAGCGTTCACTTGAAGCGGCACAGCCGTATGCCAAAGCAGGCAAGAAAGTCTGCGTGCATAACTTTGCATCTGCCACCAACCCCGGCGGCGGAGTCGTCAAAGGCTCATCTGCACAGGAGGAGTGTATCTGCCGCTGCACAAATCTCTACCCGTGCCTAAACAGCAGCGATATGTGGAACGGCTTTTACGGTCCGCACCGCTCCGCCTGCGACCCGCTCAACAACAGCGACTGCATCTACACGCCCGACGTCGTGGTTTTCAAAAGTGATACCGATTTCCCCGAGCCGCTTGATAAATCGGAGTGGTGGAAAACCGATATACTTACCTGCGCAGCACCAAACCTGCGCGAAAAACCCAGCAACAGTATGAACCTGCAGCCTCACAGCAGGCCCGCCTCTGTCACCCCGCAGCAGCTCAAAGAACTGCTCACCGTGCGCATAAGACGTATCTTTGAGGTCGCTGCAGCAAGCGGCTGTGATGTGCTGATACTCGGCGCATTCGGCTGCGGTGCGTTCAGAAATCCGCCGCAGATAGTGGCGCAGGTTTTCGCCGAGGTAATGCAGGACTATCTCTATCACTTTGAAACGATAGAGTATGCCGTTTTTCACACCCAAAGAGAAACAGCAAACTTTGACGAGTTCAAAAAATACCTTGGCTGAAAATGCCGCATTTACAGCTCTATCCTACACTTTAAGGAGGGATGACTTTGACCTATTGCATCAGCGATATTCACGGCGAGTACGATAAATTCACCGAGCTTTTGGACAAGATAGATCTGCGCGATACCGACACGCTTTACATACTCGGCGACATTCTCGACAGAGGACCTCACCCTATCAAAACGCTGCTGAAAATAATGGATATGACAAACGCCGTGTGCCTTGTCGGCAACCACGAGCTTATGGCGAGGGAGTGCCTTGAATTTTTCTATGACGAGGTTACTGAGGACAGGCTCGAAAGCCTTTCCGATGAAATGGTCGAGAACCTTATGATATGGCTGTATAACGGCAGCAAAACGACTACCGAAGAATTCACCGAGCTTGACCTCGAAACGAAAAAGAGGATAGTTGAGTTCCTCAAAAACCTTCCCGCCTATAAACAGGTGTCTGTCGGCGAAAAAGAGTTTATCCTTGTGCACGCAGGTCTCGGCGAATACTCAGGCAAGAAAAATATGGAGGCGTATCCGCTCAGCGAGCTTGTCTGGACAAGAGCGAACTATAACGTTCAGTATTTTGCGGACAAATTTGTCGTAAGCGGACATACGCCGACACAGTCTATCAAAGAAAACGATAACCCAGGATATATTTTCAGAAAGAATAATCATATCGCCATCGACTGCGGCGCGTGTTACCCAAAAGGCCGCCTCGCCGCAATATGCCTCGACACCGACGAGGAGTTTTTTTCTTCCACTAATACTAATATATTACCATAAATATTGGTAGTATATTTTGCGATTACGCAGTCAATATTGTATATTCTTCCATAATCATCATACTAAATCGCATTTGAATTGTCATATAAACAAATGCCAAATGTTACATCATAATAATTACCATATCTAAAGCTCTGAACTACATATCAAAACTCTTTTTTCTTTTCCACCCATATATATTGTAAGTCTCCTTTAAATACATTATATTTAATCGATGGAGTAAGTATTATGGTCTCATTATTCTTAGTAAACTCTGCAGTTTTACCTTTTAAGAGTTTCTCTACTACTTCGTTATCCAGCGAAGAACCAAAATAGTAACTTATTTTCATATTACAATTCTTTCCTTGACTGCAGTAATACCCATACATTCCAGGCTTAACATAGTCCCCACAATGCGGACAAATCAATTCATTTGTATGATTATAATACAATTGGGAGTATACTTTATTTCTATCATATGACCATAAAGCATTATTTCTTGGCATATTTTCGAATGACCAACGGCACATATTAATGCTTCTAGTAAAGTATAGTGTACTACCAGATACTTTTCCCATCATACGCGTTAATGTTGGAACACCTATGAAAAATGCCATTTTATGTGTGTAACCCGGTATGTACAATTCGTTGGTATAATTATCAAAAAAAATTCTTGTTTGGATCTCACTTGCGTTATCAAATTCGCCATGTATCAACGGCTCTAAAAAAGAATAGTAATCCTTAGCAGAAGTCAATCCAAACTTTTCACTGTTATTCCTAATGAATTCTACATAGTCAAAAAACGAAAAAATATCATTACTCTTTCGACAATAATGCGGGAAAATAAAAAAATCCCATTTTGCAAGAATATTATTAGCTATTTTTTCATAATCCTCTTGTTTTCGCGTATATAAATCTGTAATACCCTCATAATCTGACAACTTAGGGTCACCATTTTTTAGCTCTGAAGATTTAATTTCAAATGTAAAAATACCTGCATCAACCATATCATTTCTTAAACCTATTGACAATCTACCATACGGTTTATCATCCATAACTTCCTTTAGAATTCTATCTATCAAGTTGTTTTTAACAGTAGCAGGAGTTTTTTTACTAATAAACAACCCATCAAAAGGTGCATGGCAAGTATAATTATCATTCCTTATTTTATCGTATGATACATATTCAATTTCGTTGCTAAAATTCTTTTCAATATATTTCTCAATTGCGTATTCTGCTTTTTTTCCACGAATAGTATCCTCAAGTATTTTTTGGGGAGACCTGTTTTTATCCATAGTGTTCGCTGTATTTTTAGCTATTTGATTGATTACCTCATCAGATACTCCTGCCGTATCAGGAACATCACAAATAAGCATACCATTTACAATTCTGTATGTCATAATTATCCTCCTTAAATATACTTGATTTTGTTCTCAATGTAATCTATTTCGTCTTTTGTAAAATCATACTTTTTGTACAGTTGCTTGTCGATATTTACTGTACCTACTGACCAATCAATATCTCCAGCATTATGGAAATCTTGCAAGGGAACAAAACGATAAACACGATTAGGTGCAGACTGAGATATTTTTATTGCAGATACAAGCACCCTAAGGAATTTGGTTTTTATATATTCAATAAAGTTTTTTGCTTCTTCTTCACTATCAAACGCAGCAAATAGATATGACTGCGAACACACAGAATTAATAGGTGCATATTCCGGCTTACCCAGAACAGCAGCATCATTTCCAGAACCGCCTGCTCCGGGGATAAACACTTTATATTTATCGATATATTCAGCATTTTTCGATATCAAGCTTCTATCAACATATTCTATTTTTCTTTTTAGCTTTTCAATATGAAACAACTTCGTCGAATGATTAGTGGCTTGTGTAGTGTATACTTTCATAGGATTTTTCTTACTGGTCTTTGGATTAGATGATATACCGAATGGAGTATCGTTTGAAATAATAGAACTTACGACCTCTTTTTCGTCTGATAACGCCATCACCTTTTTTACAATTGTCGCCAGAACTGGTTCCCTTATTAGCACATCAAAATCATTAAGTTTCCTTATTGATGAAGTAACGATGTTATCACAGATCAAAGAATAATGACAATCGCCATTATAGTTTTTATTAATCAAATAATAGCAAACGCCCCCTTTAATCTCAACATTAGGAAATAAATCATGCGAATTAGGGTATGTATACAATTGTTCAAGACAACAATTGTTTAACATGCTTGTTCTAAAACCTGCAAGCAAATTCTCTCTTCCAGCTGCGTACCAACGTGACGGTATTATAAGGGAAGAATATACAGGTGACAAATCTTGTATAGTTTTCGCAAAGAATTGATATATCGGTGCATCATTACTTCCTCCAGAACCTCCTTGAATCTGATACGGTGGATTTCCAACTACTGCATCAAAAGTCATGATTTCACCCTTTCTGTCCCAATAACTCGGTTTAAGCACCTTGTCAACGAACTGTTTCTGCTTATTCTGCATGGTGTTGATAAGGTCATCGAAGTAATGTGCGTTTACAGTAATATCTCTGTAACCTACAAGAGTACGCTTTGTAATATACTTAGCCATAGGTGTTTTACAGATTATATATATATTATCATGAACAGTCTGTCCCCAAAGCTCATTCTGCTTGTCAAGTGTAAGCTCGTCATCAGAGAATTCTACACACCTTGCCCTGAATATGCTGTACACAACATACAGAGGGTAGAGACCAGTCTTTGAGTTGATCTCCAGTATGTGCGACTTTTTGTTATTGAATGTGTCGGCTGTGACCTGTCCCTTGTCAACAAACCTCGGCTGATCCAGCATATGAGCACTGACAGGGGGATTATCTTCATAAAAACTCCAACCGCCCAGACAGTCGCTCATGTGCATATTGACAACTCTCCACGGAGTAAGGACGGTCTCCTTATCAGGGTTCTTAAAGCAAGCAAACAACTGTGCAATCTGCTGTACACGCTCTGTAGGTGCAAGCTCATCAGCACCAACAACTGTGTTTCGTATTCTTCTTCCAGCAGCCACGAATATATCCTGATCATAATATTTCATAAACTGCTTAAATATATCTCTTGTAACGCCATTAGGCATAAACTCAGTCCACGAAGCCTCGTCAACTATCTTGTCATCGAGAAACTTATCAAGCGTAAATTCCTCACCGATAGGAATATCAGCACCGTATATAAGCAGAGGCATACGGATAGAGATACCTCGGAGAATGGAGATTGCATTGTTGCGGTTTTTCTTCTTCTCATTCATCTCATCGAGCTTAGCCTGTTCCTCTGGAGTACGCTCTTTCTTAGGTTTCTTTTCTATCTTTTCAAGCTCTGCATACTCCTCGTCAGTAAAGCCCTGATTGTTTATATCAACCTCTTTGGTCTTCTGCTGTGCCTTAGATGAGCCTATGATACCCTTGAGCTTATTAAACTCAGCCAAATCCACATCATCAAGCTTCAAAAGCTCGTCATTATAAAGGTTATTATCATCAAAGCCGTTCTGTACAGCTCTTTCAGCATAAGCACGCTTTAGCTGCTGCAACAGCCTATTTGTCTGATACTCACGCATTACTGTACCCTCGATAGAGATAACAGGGCAATAATTAAGGAACTCGCCCAATATCTTTCTATCAGAGTCAGAGGTTTTGCCAGCTTTTGTAGACAGCGTTACGGATTCTGCAACCATTTTGAGTGTTCTATCAGGTGCAAAGTCGAATACATAACAATTATCCTTTATCTTGCCGTCCTTGTTACAAGGCGACTGCACACGGAATATGGTCTGCAAATAGTTAGCTGCCGAAGTAGAAAAAGACCCTGCCAGCATAAATACCGCATTCCACTCCTTTACGGTTACTCCTGTGGTGAGCTTACCACAAGACAGAGTTATAGTATATCCATCATCGCCAGCCTTTTTGATAGCATTACGCACCTTAGCAAGTGCAGTATCAGACTTTTCTTCTTCGTCACCGTCCCCAGCAACATTTACTATATCAAAGAAGCTGAACACAGGGTGATTTTTCATCATCTTGCTTAATGCCTTTGCCTCTCTGACACCTGGTATCATCCAGAGGGAGTGCCTGAATAAATCTCTATATGCCTTAGAAGAATAGGGGTATTGGCTGTCCTCATCTTCCTTTGTTATAAGGTTGAGAAAACTCAGTACATCATCAGCATGAACAAAGTCTCCAACTTTTGCACCTTCGGGGATAGGCTTAAAATCTCTTCGTATATCGCCAGTCCATACTCTAAAGAACTCATGGAAATTAAAAGCCTTATCTTCAAGCTCAACATAACGGTTGCCCAGCAGCTTGCCGAGGTCATAAACATAAATGTTCATCTTGGGCAGCTCGTCATAAGGGTTAGAATCACCGAAATGCTCATTATCCCATTCAGCCTTACGGCGCTGTTCCATTATGTAGTCCCAGGTATAGACGTTATTATCATAATTACCAAGTATATTAAACGGAGTGCCAGATAAAGCAAGAAATTTGGTGTCCTCTGTTACAATAGAATTTATTACTTCTTCGCCTAATGCTGTTGTTGTACCTTCGTGAGCTTCGTCAACGATAACGCAATCCCATTTTGTATTAAATACGGCATCATTTTTATCATGCTTGCCGCCAACCTTTTCAGACCCTCTTAAATCTTGGATAGAGGCGAAATAGATAAAGCGGTCACCACTCTCCAACAGCTTTTCAACAGTGTAACCGTTATTCTTCGAGCCGTATATAACATCGTCCTCATTATGAAAAATCTTCTCATAGTCCTCATACCAGCCACTATCAACAACAGGGCGGTGAGTCATAATAATAGTTTTACCGAACTTCATCTGACGTATAACTTCAAGAGCACTAAGGGTTTTACCGAAACGCATCTTAGCATTCCAAAGCATACGGTTGCCATGCTTAAATTCTTTTATGGTATCATTGATAGCATCAAGCTGTTCTGGACGAAAGACAACAGGTGTAAACACTTTTCCTTTTTCTGAGGGATTAAGTGATGGCTTGGCTTGCTTGACTGCTTGTATAGCACGAATTGCGGTATCAAGGTCAACTTCAAACCATTCTCTCGCCTTGGTATCTTTGACAGTGACTTTCTTAATACCAGAGTTCTCTAATACAGCGTGAACATTGTGATCTCTGAATGCACTTATAGTGCCTTTCTTTATATCGGTTCTAATAGCTAACTCTGTATGTAACAAATCGTAAGTGATACCAGCAGTATTAGTATATGAATTGATACGTTCTTTAGCAGCCTGATTCAGCTTCTTGCAATTTGGCGGCAAGCTGTCAACAGCCTCATCAGTTTTAAGAGTTGCGTCACCGATCTTTAACAAGCCTTCATGAGTTTTATCGTTAATTCTAAAAATATAAATCAGCTTATATGAAAATGAGCTTTCAAATCTGTTTGCTTTTGACATTTATCCTACCTCTTTTCTAACTAGGTCTCTGAAAACGACATAATTTTTGTTTGTCCAGTCACGAATGACACACAAAACAGCCTCTCTTTTTACCTCTTGTGGTTCATTAAATGAGAATAATGATAGCTGTTCAAATTCTTCTTTAATCTCTGCTTCACTGTATGGTGCAGAAAATGATAAACCGTCCATCTGCCAGATATTCCATGAAATTATATATGCTATCTGTCTATACTCCTCAATGGAAGGTTGTCGATTCCATTTATACTGCATATAATCAGCAAGGGTAAACAACAGGTTTTCTCTTGCAAGCAACAGATTGTCGCCCTGATATTCATAGCCGTATATACTTTGATAAGCCTTCTTGACCCATGCAAACCAGTCCGCCTCGTTATCAGTGTTTTCATCAATGACTCGGATCTTTCTATCAAGTAGTCCTATCCTCTTGTGAACATCATTTATTGTCTTGCCAGACACCGTATCGTATCTGCTTACAAGGTACGGTGCCTCTCCACAAGTGATCTCCATTCTTTTAGCACGAACATAATCTTGCCATGTCTTTTTAGGCTTTGCAGGAAATACAATTTTGCCTTTGTTAATCTTCCATTTCTTATCTGCTGTAGTATTAAAAACATCTGCTCTACCGAACCACTGTTCATCGACAAGGTTATTCTGTGCATTACATATCCAGGATGGTGTAAACACCTCTGCTTTATCTCTTGTGCGATTGCTTTGTTTATCCTTAGTTTTGGTAACACGAGGTCTAATAATGCCAGTATTCAAGCCTGTAATTTGCTCTACCTTTATTTCACTTTCGGGGGCATAGCTTTCACCAAGCATACTATAATCCGTTGTAGCCCAAACAATGTTTTTATCTGTAGAACGATCTATAAGTAACAACTCAAGAAGCTTAATATCAAGTGTCTTGATGTCTTCCTCAATAATATCTATCTCCACATTATCACGCACCCTATTTCACATCTTTCTTGGTCTGTATTTGGTATTTATTATATCACATTTTACTAATTTCGTCAAGAATTTTTAACATATTTTTAGTGATTAATAACCATTATCAAGCTTTAGATATACTTTTTCACAGTATATCATATCTGAATTCTTTTGTGGTAACAAAAACCGTACAGCAAATCGAACAGATATTCGATAACTACATCTTCATATCTATATCATCATACTTCATACCCATAGCGATTTCCTTCTTTCTGATTACTCTCATCAACTTCTTATCAACCTTTGGACGCATCTTACGCTGCTGTTGAGAATAATCATCTCGAAGTATATTGCAAAGGTTTAAGAAGAGACTCATCGCTGTTCCGGCAGAAACTGCTTGTTCCCTTTCCTTCTGTTTCTGCACAGCTGTATTATCATCTGCTCCATCATCTTCTGATGAGCTGTCTTGAACCACACTTCTTATGACCTCATTATCATCTGACTGTTCTTTTTTTGGTTCATCAATAGAATCAACACTTTCTCTGACTATTTCCGTATCTGTCGAAGGCAGATCCATATCGAGTACAGTTCGTATGATCATATTCTTGACGGATTTGAACTGCACATTGTCTGTCAGAGGCGGAAACGAAATCTTTGCCGATGAATAAGTATCGTGCTTTTTCTGCTCGAGTTCACACCAGAGTTCATACATCTTTTGGATCTTTTCGTTGTCTGCAAGCTGTGAGAAGATCTCATCAACTGTTTGCTTGACCTCAGGTCTGAGAAAAGCATAATACTTTTTACCCTTGTGTTCGTTGAGCTGAACCGACAGTTTCGTAACCAGCTGAATCAATTCAGGAGAAATTTCAAAGTCATCTTTTGAGAGAACTGAAAGTGATGACATCAGTTCTTCCGACTCTTTCTTCAGCTCATTTCTCAGAGTGTTTTGCTGACTGTAAAGCGAATATAGTTCGTCATGATAGATGTCATTTGCAAACGCAGAACGGATCTTTTCGATACCTGCCTTTGTCAGAAACCCCTCCTTGATATCAGTTGAATAAACAACTATGTGTACATGCGGATTCGTTTTCTTATCATGGAAAGCAGCATACCACTTGAGATTTTTCATATCTATCTTTGACTGTTTTGCTATCACAGGAATGTTGCGAAGAATGAGTTCTCTCCATGAATTCAGATTAGTGTACCCCATCTTTTCGGCATCTTCTCTGCGCAAGGAAACCACATGAGTCCACACATTTCCTTCATGTTCAGCTATCTCTTTTGCGACCTTGTTGAGTTCAATCTCCTTATCCTCCTGACTGAAAAGTGCATGCTTGCCATGCTTGACTGCTCCAGGTCTGTTAGCAAGATAGGAGATATAATTCTGCATGCTGTCCATTCTGTCTGAGTACCTTTCAAGCACTTCTGTTATGAAAGCAGAGGCAGAACTTTGGTTCGGATTTGCGACATAGTCATCGTATTCATACATTGTTTGGCTGTCGGGAAAGTCCTTCAGCATAG
>CAMZIK010000036.1 GCA_947307175.1 uncultured Clostridia bacterium | reverse complement strand
GCAAGAACTTCGGTCAGGGCAAGAACTCCTGGCTGACAGGTACAGCTGCATGGAACATGGTAGCTATCTCCCAATATATACTCGGTGTACAGCCTGATTTTGACGGTCTTAAGATAGACCCATCTATCCCTACCGAGTGGGACGGCTTCAAAATCACCAGAAAGTACAGAGGCAATACATATAACATCACTATCACAAACCCTGACCACGTTTCAAAGGGCGTTAAGTCAGTAGTTTGCGACGGTGTTAAGGTCAACGGAAACGTTCTCCCTGTTTTCGATGCAGGCACAGAGCATAACGTTGAGGTAGTAATGGGCTGATAGATTTATTGGTGGCTATCGGGGGAAACCCTTTTGGAGAAGCAAAAAATGCTTTGCATTTTTTCGAGAGTAACCGTGGTAACGGTTACTCTGTTCCCCCTCCGAGAATATCCGACGGATATTCTCGTGAGCGCCCGTAAGGGCGGTTAACCCCTTTCAGAAACCTTTTATAGATTTTTAGCGGCTTTGGAGTTCCACTCCAGAGCCGCTAAAAATATGTAAGGGTTCAGAAAAGAGAGATCGAGAGAAAATTCTCACCAAGAGAATATCACCCAATAAAGCACCAATAGAATTTCTCTCAACAACATACCGAATACTGCACAGACTATTAAAGTTTGTCCCCGAAGGGGTTGAAGCGTTCGCTTGCGAACGGTTCGGGGCTGATCGGAAAGCCCCCGAAATCTTGCTTCTTGCCTCTGAAAGCGAAGCGTTCTTGCTTCCAGAGGCACAAAAAGAGCTATGGATAAACCATAGCTCTTTTTCCTTCATAATTCCATATCTGATTATATCAATATCAGTTGCCGTATTTAGCAGTGCTGATCTTGATTCCAGGACCCATTGTAGAAGCAACTACAACGCTCTTGAGATACTGACCCTTTGCAGCAGCCGGCTTAGCCTTTACGATAGCTCCGATAAGTGTCTCGAAGTTCTCGTTGAGCTTTTCAACGCCGAAAGATGCCTTGCCGATCGGGCAGTGGATGATATTGGTCTTATCAAGACGGTATTCGATCTTACCTGCCTTAGCCTCTGTAACAGCCTTAGCAACGTCAGGTGTAACTGTACCAGCCTTTGGGTTTGGCATAAGTCCACGAGGTCCGAGTATCTTACCCAGACGACCTACAACACCCATCATATCAGGTGATGCAACTACAACGTCGAAATCCATCCAGTTTTCCTTCATGATCTTGTCAACAAGATCCATTCCGCCAACATAGTCAGCGCCGGCTTCCTTAGCAGCGTCAAACTTGTCCTCCTTGCAGAATACGCAGACTCTTACGGTCTTACCTGTTCCGTTTGGAAGTACAACTGCGCCTCTTACCTGCTGGTCAGCGTGTCTTGAGTCAACGCCCAGACGAACGTGAAGCTCTATTGTTTCATCAAACTTTGCCTTTGCGCCCTTAGCTGCGAGTTCGAGAGCCTCAGGAGCTTCATATGCTTTAGTTCTGTCGACAGCCTTTGCGCTCTCAACATACTTCTTGCCATGTTTCATTAATATTTCCTCCTTGTAAGTGGTAATACGGAAAAATCCTCCCACCTCTGCGTTTTTTGGTTACGCAGCGATCGATCAATCTTCAACTACGACGCCCATTGAACGGCATGTGCCTGCGATCATGCTCATTGCACTCTCAAGGCTTGATGCGTTCAGGTCAGGCATTTTCTGCTCTGCGATCTTCTGGATCTGCTCCTTGGTGATCTTAGCGACCTTCTTCTTGTTAGGCTCGCCTGATGCATGCTCCAGCTTGCAAGCCTTCTTGATAAGAACGGCTGCCGGTGGAGTCTTTGTGATAAATGTGAATGATCTGTCAGCATAAACTGTGATAACAACAGGGATGATAAGACCTGCATCGTTCTTAGTTCTCTCGTTGAAATCCTTTGTGAATGCCATAATGTTTACACCGTGCTGACCGAGTGCCGGACCAACCGGTGGTGCAGGAGTTGCCTTTCCTGCCGGGATCTGCAGCTTGATATAGCCTACTACCTTCTGTGCCATTATTTGCACCTCCATAATTAAGTGGTAAGGCGAGCCGCCTTTTGCAGCTCTCCCACGTTTTTGGAAGCTATTATATAAAATAAAAAATTGCTTCCGTTACGAATGATTTTCCCTCTTGCCTTACGCCTCAGGCTTGACCTGTGTAAGCGGAAGGGTGACTGATGTTTCTCTGCCGAACATAGATACCAGTACGTCTGCGGTCTGTGCTTCGAGGTCGATCTTCTCGACTTTACCCACAAAGCCCTCGAACGAGCCGCCTGTTACCTCGACATTGTCGCCTTCCTTGAAGCTTACGGTGATATTCTCGCTTCTCTTGGTCTCTACTCCAAGTGCCCTTACTTCCTTTTCGGTAAGCGGAACAGGCTTGCTTGCAGGACCTACGAATCCCGTAACGCCTCTGGTATTTCTGACGATGTACCATGAATCGTCCGTCAGAACCATTTTCACCAGCACATAGCTTGGGAACAGCTTCTTTTCAACTTCCTTGGTCTTATTGTCCTTGACCTCAGTAACGACCTCGATCGGTACCTTGACCTCAGGGATAAGATCCTGAAGTTTACGGTTCTCAACAACCTTCTCAATATCCTTTGCTACCTTATTCTCATAACCCGAATAAGTGTGTACCACATACCACTTTGCTTCTTCTGACATGCTCCGACCTCCGTATTGACAGTTGTTAAAACCCTTTCAGACTCAGCTTCCTATCTTAAGGATCTGCTTGATCGCATAACCCAGTCCCGAGTCAACAGCAAACAGGAACAGTCCCATGAACGCCATAACGCCCATTACGATACCTGTATTATTGATGACTTTTTTCTTGGTCGGCCAAACGACTTTCTTCATTTCGCTCTTGAGCTCCTTGAAGTAGCGCTTTATGCCGCCCTTTTTCTTGGGTTCCTTGGCTGCGACCGCTTTCTTAGCCTTGTCCTTTTCCTTGTCCTTAGACTTAGTAACATCATTCTTAGCCATTGTTCATAGCTCCTTTCTGACTATTACTTAGTCTCTTTGTGAAGAGTGTGCTTCTTACAGAACTTGCAATACTTATTCATTTCAAGTCTGTCAGGATCATTCTTCTTGTTCTTTTTTGTGTTGTAATTTCTCTGCTTACATTCTGTGCATGCAAGTGTGATCTTTACTCTCATTTCGGCACCTCCTGACGAAATTTGCACTCCGCAAGAACTATCGGAGTACAGTCTGCCTCCCTCATTTTACGAGCCTTTTACAGCCCCGAGGTAACTTATGAATTCTGCTTTCCCGCTGTTTAAAAACGGGCGCAAAAAAATAGACCTCATTAAGAGGTAAAGATATTATACCTCATATAAAACTATTTGTCAAGCGTTTTTTAGCACTTTTTTCGTTTTTTTACGCTTTTCTTATGATTTTGCTTCATTTAGCTGCAGTTTTATCAAAAAATACCTGCTTAGCAGCTGTGGATATTCCTTTGGAACAGTTCCTCCTGAACTCTCTCAGGACTTTCAGTCAAATTCAGTGATATGGGGGAATATTCCCCCATATCACTGAATTTCATTAAGAGGTTTCTGAAATGGGGTTAACTGTCCTGCGGACAGTTGCAGAGTAACCGTTACCACGGTTACTCTCAAAAAACGCTTTGCGTTTTTTACTTCAATCCAAAAGAGTTTCCTCCGGCTGCTCCGCAAGTATTTCTCTGATCAGACCCTCAGCCAAGCGCAAGCGATGTCGAGAGCTTCATAGAGGCTGTCTTTCTTTGCAGTTTTGACGATAGCCTCTATCGGATTGACAGTCATATCGGTGGACATTTTTCTGATGATGACCTTATCGGCAACGTCCAGCTCGCCGACTTTCTTGGTGCTCTGAACTTCCATCTGTACAACGAACTCGTCATACATATTTCCGAAATAGAGCTGATTTCCCTTTCTCACCAATGGGAGTCCCTTGTAGGTAAAGAAGTTGCTTTTTGCCTTTGCCATGTTATTTCCTCCTTAATATTGCGGTAATATCAGTATAGACCGCTTGGTATGATATTTTTGTCTTATTGTGTCCTGCTCTGCATTTAAAGAGCGTTTATCTTAACGATAAGTTCGCTGACCCAGTCCTCGCCGGCAAGGTAGGAGACCTGTCCGTTGACCTTTACGGCGTATCCCTCGTTCACACGGACAAGTCCGAGCCTGTCCTGCGTGCCGTCATTCTTTTTATAGATGACCTCAGCGTACTCATCGCTATTAACTTGTTTGGTATATATCCTGCCTGTCGGACACCTCATCAGATGCTCGTACAGCTCACGGAACTTTTCAAGATCAAGCTCTCTGCCGCCGCATTTCACGCTGATGGTGCGCATTTTTGAGATGTCCTCGTTTATTTTATCGGGGTTGCCGCCTTCGTTGGTGATGATATACTCCCTGCTTTTACCGTCAAGCTTAATGCTTATGCTTTTGAGATTGACAAGATAGTTCGGGAAGATCACCTCCGAAACAAGATCCTGAGCCGCTATGCTGACCCACGGCAGATATTCCTTTGCAACAGCGTAGATGCAATCTGTTCCCTCTGTGCCTTCTATCAGACAGTAGTACCTTTCCTTTTCGCTTTCGTCCTTTCGCACGACAGCGCTGCCTATCTTCAGCACAAGCTTGTTGTTTCCCTCTTTGAGCGTGACCTCTGCGGCAGGTTTGTCAAGACCGCATTTTGCCTTTGCCGCTTCATCAGGTCTTACCACCTCGCAGTACTCGGCATTAAGCCCATAAAGTCCGCCCACCGTTCCCGACGATCTTTCCTCATCAAGCTGCGCTTTCAGCGGAGAAGTCATTGACCACTTTTCTTCGTTTCTTTCAAGCTTGATCTCATACTCCAGGGCAGCTGAGCTTATAGTCATCTCTGCGCTGTCGGAAGCAGTGCGGTCGGCCTGCGGAGACATGACAGGTGAAACATAGTCCTTAGCTTTACCCGTAAAGTAGATCGAAACATTACTTTCCACCAGCCAGACTTTTTTCTTCCCTTCGATCGCCGCATAAACCTGTCTTTCGTTTGACGGAGAAATATCGCCAACAAGGATCTTAGCCTTTGTGCCGTCGGAATAGGTTATCTCTCCCGCACCCGAAGGTTTATCCAGTCCGTACTTTTTAAGGTCATCTGCGTCTTCCTCAACGAGCTTATCGGGAGAAATGCTTTGGCACAGCGCAAGCAGGGCTTTTTCGAGCTGAACATTCTGTCTTATGCCTTCAAGCTCCTTTATCTGAGGATCTGCATCTCCCTGCCCGGCAGTTACGGTGAAGCTCTCACCGCCGCTTGTGACCGTTACCGAGGAAATGTCCTCACGGGAGGTTATCATATTGCTTGAATGAAAGCTCTGCGAGCTGCTTTCCTCCGGTGCAGGCTCAATGTCCTGATCGCTGCTCTCACCGCCTGAATGCTTCATATATATGATCGCAGCGGCAAGCAGCGCACAGCATACAAGTGCTGCTGTCATACTCAGCAGTTTCTTTTTCATCGTCTTTTCCTTTGCTCATCTGCGTTTTCTTCTGACTGTGACAACTATCCCAAAGGCTGCGACTATCAGCGGCAGCACCAGAACGAACGTCCATTTCAGAACTCTTTTTTCAGCTTCGGTTATCTCAAATCCCTTTGCTGCGATAACCTTCGGTTCTATCTTTATTTCAGCGGATTTACCTGTCATTTTACTGAAAAGCGTCAGCATCATATCCTTGTTTGCATACTGTCCGTATGCCATGAACTGATCCTCGGCTATCGAAGATGTTCCCATGAGTGCAACGCTTCCGCCTGTTGACTGGTCGATGCTCAGCGCCGCATAGCACTGCTTCCCGTTTTTGAGAACATTCGTCTTTCCCTCAACAAGAGCCTGTGTTTCGGCAGCAAATGCGCTGTCTGTGCTTGAAAAAAGCTTATAGATGTCAAGTGAAGAATTTCCCGTATCTATCGTGTTCACAGGTCTTGACTGCGCTATCAGCAGCTCAGGCTTGCTGCTTTCCATTGAGGACATCAGGTACTCTGAAATATCTCCTGCGAGCGTATAATACGGCTGATTGTAGTACATATCCGTTCTGTTCTCGCATACTATACCTTCGCCCACTTCAAGCCCGTACTTTGCAAGCACCTTGTTCAGAAGCGGTGTTTCCGACTGTGCGGCATGAGAGAAGAACATAAGGTGTTTATCCTTCTTTCCGCCGTTGTCAAGGTACTTTTCAAGTTTGTCGATGTCCGCCTGCATATAGTCGGTCTGCGGAGCGCCGATAACGGCAACATCTGTATTTTCAGGTATTTCGTCTTTAGTTATGTCAACGCTGGAAACGTTATAGCCGTTTGCCTCAAGCAGTGTTTTGAGATAAGTCAGGTCGCCAAGCTCACTTCTTCCCGTAAGGAAGGTGATATATACAGGCTTTGGATCGGTGACTGTCATCAGCGCCGAGGTGAACGCCGACTCAGCATTCGATGATGAGATATACTGCGAAAAATACTGCACGAACTGTGCCTGCGAGCCTTCAAGGTTCTTTCTTGCATAGGACTCGATAGTAAATCCCGAATTGGACAGACCTTCAACGAGTCTGTCGTCAAAGTTCACGATGTCCGAAACGCCGACCTTTCTTGTGCGGCTTATCTCCTCGCCGTTTATCTTTGACTTTGTCTCAAAGACTATATCCATTTCCTTTACATCGTTATAGGAACGAACTATATCGGGGTTTGAGTCCATATCCACGAACCTGTACGATATGCGGTGGTTCTCACGGCAATAGTTTTTCAGAAGCTCAGATGCCTGCTTGTTGTAAGGATAGTTGAAATTCTCAAAATCCTTTTCCTTTGCAAACACGGTCACCTTAACATCTGTCTGGATCTTTCTTACGTATTCAAGCGACTGTTCCGAAATGGTATAGCGCTTATCCGAGGTCATATCGACCGTCAGCGGATTGCGCTCAAAGAACATCGTCACGACGATATTTGCAAGCACAACAGCGGTTATCACTGCAACTGTCGTTATCAGCGAAACAGTCGAACCTGCAATTTTCTTTCCCACAGTTTTCTTTGCAGAGGTCTGCTTTTCCTTTTTGGTCTTTTCTTTCATCAAGCGTACACCTCCTCAACTGCGGCGGCGCTTTTCAACGATCCTGACCGTAAGGAACAGGAACACGAAAGCAGCGCTTATGAAAAACAGTACGTTTGATATATCGAAAAGCCCGTATGTGAAGCTGTAATATCTTTCTGCAAAGGACACTTTGTCTGCGAGCTTTGTGAGGAACTCGAAAGGCAGCTGTGAAGCGATCGACGAGATGAACGTCACGCACAGAAGCACTCCGAAACTCAGCACCGCCGAAACAGGCTGGCTCTCGGTGCAGGAGGAGCAGAACACTCCGATAGCGATATAAGATGCACCGATAAGTGCAAGCCCTATGAAGTTTCCAAGCACCACGCTCCAGTCAGGAGCAGCATAGATGCATGAGATAAGCGCCATTATGATAGTAATGCTTATCGCCGCAAGATACACAACGAACGCTGCAAGGAACTTGCCTGCAACGATACCGCCGATGCTCACAGGCGATGTCAGAAGGCACTGATCCGTTTTCGAGCGCCGCTCCTCAGCCATTGTTCTCATCGTAAGTATCGGCACTATCACCACAAGAACTATAACGAGCGAGCTGAACAGCATATCCATTCTTGTCTTTCCTTCGCTCAGTCCCGTAACATAGAACATCAGTCCTGCGTAAGCATAGAACGCTGCAAGAAAGACATATCCTATCGGCGAAATGAAGTAGCTTTTAAGCTCACGCTTGAACACCGCCGTCATTCGCTCACCTCCTCGCTGTCGTCAGCGCCCTGCCCTGTGAGCCTTATGAATATCTCCTCAAGGGTAGGTCTGGAAGTACGCATTTCAAGGATCGCCCAGCCGCCGCCTGCTGCGCAGTCAAATACAGCCCTGCGAATGTCGGTATCCTTTGCTGTCCTTATGACAATTTCAAGATTTCCGCCCTTTGCTTTGCGGCAGGAGACCTCCTGCGCACCGCTTATGGCTTTAAGTTTGGAAAGGATTTTTTCCTTTTCGCCCTGCGCCGTGATGTAGATATTTCTTTCTCCATCGGCTGACAAAAGGATATTTTCCTCTGTATCATCGGCGATTATCTTTCCGTGGTCTATTATGATTATCCTGTCGCACACCGCCTGCACTTCGGGCAGGATATGCGAGGAAAGTATCACGGTATGGCGCTTGCCGAGTTTTTTGATAAGCGATCTTATCTCGACTATCTGTTTCGGGTCAAGCCCGACGGTCGGTTCATCGAGGATAAGAATTTTAGGGTCGCCGACGAGTGCCTGTGCGAAGCCGACACGCTGGCGGTAGCCCTTTGAAAGATTTTTTATCAGCCTTCCCATGACCTCTTCAAGCCCGACGAGCGAGCAGATGTCTTTCATGTGCGAGATCTTGGGCAGCTTGCATTTTTTGAGGTCATAAATGAACCAAAGGTACTCTTTTACGGTCATATCCTCGTAGAGCGGCGGTATCTCGGGCAGGTAGCCCATATTTTTCTTTGCCTCCTGCGGCTGCTGGGCAACATCTTTGCCATCTACCGATACGCTTCCCGAAGAAGCGGAGATATAGCCTGTGATGATATTCATAGCGGTAGATTTTCCTGCGCCGTTAGGACCGAGGAAACCGAGTATCTCGCCGTCATTTGCGGTGAAGGACACATCGTCAAGAGCCTTGTGAGCGCCGTAGCGCTTGGTGATATTCTTTACTTCTATCACAATGTATCCTCCTTTCATATATTCTGTGTTTTATTAGTCAAACCCTAAAGGGTTTGAAGAAAAACAGTCCGAACTATCCAAAGGGAGCGCCCTCTCTTTCAGGGCAGCTCCCTCTTTTAAAACAGTCCACCGGACTGTTTTGAAATTCACCCTTTGCGGAGCGCCTGACGGCACAGGGCGTTTCGCCGTCTGCGGACGGCGACAAGGGCGTTGCCCTTGACCCACCAGCCTTTTTTTACGAGAAAAAGGCTGGGCGAAAAAACCTGTTATTATTAAGCTTGAAGCTTTTCGATTCCCTTATTAATTCTCGCAAGCGTATCGTCTTTGCCGATTATGTACGCAATCTCAACGCCGCCGCCCGGAGTGGACTGCTTGCCCGACAGCGCAACTCTCAAAGGCCACAGGATAATTCCGTTCTTTACGCCGAGCTTCTCGATAAGCCCGAACAGCGCATTGTGTATCCCGTCAATGCTCCAGTCGTCAAGCGCCTGCATTACGGGCAGAACGTCCTTTAGCGCCTGAAGCGAGTTCTCAAGATTAGTCTTCATCTTCTTGTGGCAGTACATCTCGTTGTCGTACTCTGGCAGACTGTCTATGAAATCTACCATTTCGGGAATATCGGTGAACACCTCTGTCCTTGCCTGCAAAAGCGATGCGATGTACTTCACATCTACATCTGTTCTTTTTACCGACTGCTTTATATAAGGTACTGCATACTCTGCAAACTTTTCAGGTTCAAGCGCCTTGATGTACTTAGCATTGATAGCTTTCATCTTCAGCGGGTCGAAGATAGCAGGTGCTTTTGAAAGACCGTGAATATCAAATTCATTTACCAGCTCGTCAAGTGAATATATCTCGTTTTCGCCCTTTGGCGCCCAGCCGAGCAGAGCGATATAGTTGAGAACTGCCTCTTTGAGATAACCCTTGTCCATAAGATCCTGGAAAGAAGCGTCGCCGTCTCTCTTTGAAAGCTTATGCTGCTTATCCTTCATGATATGCTCAACGTGGATATATGTCGGAACTTCCCAGCCGAAAGCCTTATAAAGAAGCTCATACTTAGGCGCTGAGGAAAGATACTCGTTTCCTCTTACAACGTGGGTGATGCCCATAAGGTGATCGTCAACTACGTTTGCAAAGTTATATGTCGGCATTCCGTCCGTCTTGATAAGTATCTGGTCTTCAAGCTCTGCACAGTCGACCGTGATGTCGCCGTAAAGCTCGTCGTGGAAAGTGACCTGACCCTCGGTAGGCATCTTCTGCCTGATAACATAAGGCGTGCCTGCGTCGAGCTTTGCCTTTACTTCCTCTTTTGAGAGGTCACGGCAATGTCTGTCGTAGCTGTATGTCTTTCCCTGCGCTTCAAGCTCTGCTTTGAGTCCGTCGAGCCTTTCCTTGTCGCAGAAGCAATAGTAAGCCTCTCCCTTTTCTACAAGTTCCTCGGCATACTTTTTGAACATACCCATTCTTTCCGACTGGATATACGGACCGACAGGACCGCCGATGTCAGGACCTTCGTCCCAGTTGAGTCCTACGTCCTTGAGCGTCTTGTAGATGACCTCTGTTGCGCCCTCAACATATCTTCCCTGGTCTGTGTCCTCGATACGAAGAATGAAATCTCCGCCCTGCTGCTTTGCGATAAGATATGCAAAAAGTGCGGTACGCAGGTTTCCTATGTGCATATAGCCCGTCGGTGACGGTGCAAAACGTGTTCTGACTTTGTTCATTATAAATCTTCCTTTCAGATTACTTCGCTGTGTATCTTATGGGTCTTGAAATACTCGTTTGCAAAACTCGTATCCCTGTCTATCTGCTCTTTGAGAAGCTCGACCGAATCGAATTTCTTCTCTGTCCGCAGGAACTTATCAAAATAGACCGTGACTGTCTTTGAGTAAAGGTCTCCGTCATAGCCGATTATGTAAGTCTCCGCAAGCGGTGAATCCTTTTCCCCGAAGGTCGGCTTTACTCCGATATTGGTCACTCCGCCGTACCATTTCCCACCGACATTCACCCTTGTACAGTACACTCCGAATCTCGGAAGTATCTGTCCCTGCGGGATCCTCTGGTTTATGGTCGGATGCTCAAGCGTCCTTGCGATCTGCTGTCCTCTTTCTACGGGCAGCTCTATAAAGAACGTATATCCAAGCATCTCATTCGCTGCGCTTATCTCTCCGCAGCGTATAGCGCTTCGTATTACAGTCGAGCTGATAACGCCGTTTGCATCGCACAGCTGGCGTATCACATCGACTTTTATGCCGTACTTTTCGCCCAGCTCACGCAGCGTGTCGCAGTCTCCCTTTGCGCCTTTGCCGAAACGGAAATCCGTTCCGCAGACCGCACGCTCACAATTCAGTTTGTCCCTTAGTACGACTCTTACAAAATCCTCGCAGGACATATCCTTGTAGTCTGCGAACCTCGGCGAGAACAGGTACTCTACTCCGAGCCTTTCAAAGCATTTCTGCTTTCCTTTATCGGTAAGTATCATCTCGATCTTACCGTCGTGTCCCTTCGTCGTGACGGTATCCGTCTCGAACGTGAACACCGCAGGCTTCAGTCCCTGCTTTTTATATTCACACGCTCTGCCAATAACGAGCTGATGTCCACGGTGGACCCCGTCGAACAAACCCAGTGCGCAGGCGGTCTTTTCACTTATCTTTTCATTGTCTTTAAGGTATATCAATTTATGACCCCCAAAGTCACCTCTGCGAGCTTTTGAAAGCCCACATCATTTCGCTTGTAAGGCTTATGCCTCCCAGCTGTGCAGGCACGTCCTCACGCTTTACCCAAAGCGCCTTTGCAAGCTCCTGCGTATCCATTTTTATCTCCCGTGAGCCTTTGACCTTTGCAAAATAGCCTACCAGGAAATTCTGCGCAAAGCCCCACGGCTGAGTATCAAAATACTCTATATCCGTTATCTCAAGACCCGTTTCCTCCATAGCCTCACGCTTTGCGGTCATTTCTGCGCTCTCGCCCATTTCGATGAACCCTGCAACAAGAGCAAACTTTTTATACTCTCTGTCCGCATACTGCGTCAGCAGGATACTGTCATTCTCCTCGTCGATAATGCCAAGTATCACCGCAGGTGCTATCTTGGGATAGACCTCTCCTCCGCAGCCCGAGCAAACCATACAGCGCTTTTCGGCAGCGTGTTCAAGTTTTGCTCCGCATTTGCCGCAGAATTTATTTTCCTTATGGAAACAGTCGTAGTGATACCCTGTGACTATAGCATACTGCTCGGTATCCGCCTCAACGTATCTTATAGTATTCAGCGGCTCGAAATCAAAACCCTGTGCGCTTGTCTTTTCAAGGCAAAGGAAAAACCTTTTGCCGTCTGCTTTGAACATAAACACCGTCTCTGCCTTTTTGTCAAGCTCGCTATATTTCGGCAGCACAGCCTTATTTTCATCAATGCGCACCAGCACGCTTCTGCCGTCAAAGCAAAGCACGCTGTCCGTGTCCTTTGCTGGCATCGGGTCATACTCTATATCCACGCTTTTTGGTATTTCCTGAAACATTTTTATCACCTAATAAAAATTCTTTACGCTCCTGAGCTGCCCGTCCTCAAATGCCGCAAGCCCTAAAAAGCTTCCGTCCGACCCGAACACCCTGAATGTTTCGGGGCTTTTCCCGTCAGAGCCGACCTGCCCTGCATAGAGCTTTACACCGTTTTTGTAAAGCGCCGTAAGCCTTTCATTCAAGCGAATGTCTTTGTACAGTTCAAAAGCCTTTTCCGTCGGCATCAGTATTTGTTCAAGCTTCCCCTGCTCACATATCTGCGCTATCTGCTCGATAGTCAGGCAGTCCTTTATATCGAATCCGCCCGAATATGTTCTCACAAGACTTGTCATCACCGCACCCGTTCCGAGAGTCTGTCCTATATCGTCGATTATCGTGCGTATATAAGTTCCTTTCTCGCAGCAGACAGTCATCTCTCCCTGCTGTGCCGCTTCATCGAAAGAAACTATCCCGATGCTGTGAACAGTACACTTCCTCGGTGTCCTTTCAACTGTCTTTCCCTCTCTTGCAAGCTGGTACAGTCTTTTGCCGTCCACCTTGACAGCCGAATACATCGGCGGCAGCTGGGTTATCTCACCCACGAACCGAGCCTTGACGCTTTCGAGCTGTTCACGGCTGACATTTGCCGCCTTTTCGGAAAGCACCTCGCCCGTGATGTCCAGCGTGTCGGTGGTCATTCCGAGCCTGAAGCCTGCCGTGTAGGCTTTTTTCGTGTCGGGAAGAATATCGCAGGCTTTGGTCGCCTTGCCCACGAATACAGGCAGCACGCCTGTCGCCATCGGGTCCAGCGTGCCTGCATGCCCGAGGCGTTTTATTTTCAGCACCCCACGCAGTTTAGCCACCACATCGAACGATGTCCAGCCCTGTGGCTTGTTTACAGGCAGTATGCCTGCTATGTTATCATTATTTGTCATATCACTTAAACAGCTCTGCTACGCCGTCGAGCAGTTTCTTTTCAACTTCCTCCAGCGTGCCTTGTATCTCGCAGCCTGCTGCTCTGATGTGTCCGCCGCCTCCGAACTGCTGACAGAATTCAGATGCGTTTAGCCTGTCTGTCGTTCTGACCGAGATCTTGAAATAGTCGGTGTGTCTTTCCTTGACGGTGATGCCTATGTCAACACCCTCTACGCAAAGAGGTATCGACGCAAGCCCGTCAAATTCCGACTGATCCACTCCGCACTCAGCCATAAGCTTTTTGGTCAGCACTATCATCGAGCATCTGCCTTCAAAATAGTATTTCATCTGACTGATGACCGTCTGCTCGACTTCCATTCTGCCTCTGCTCTTTACATCGAACATCTCCCTGTTGATATTTGCATAGTCGATGTTATAAGCCATAAGCTCGGCAGCTATCATATGCGCTTTTGGAGTAGTGTTCTCGTATTTAAAGCAGCCCGTATCGGTCGAAACGCCTGTATAAAGGCACTTTGCGATAAGGTCGCTTATCTTTCTTCCGCTGAGCTTGATGATCTCATAGATTATCATTGCCGCAGCCGAAGCATCGCCGTCAACGTAAGTTTTCTTTGCAAAGTTCTTGTTTGAGATATGGTGGTCTATGCACAGATCGACCGCACCTTCCTGCTGATACTGCAAAAGGTTGCTTCCAATAAGGTTAGGGTCGGCAATATCCACTGCCACAACATACTTTTCCTCAAACTCCTGCGGCTGATACCAATTAAACAGAAAAGCGTATCTCTGCGGGAGCTTGTCGCTGTTCAGCACATTTGCCTTCTTTCCCATATCTCTGAGAAAACTGCACAGCGCAAAGCCCGAGCCGAGCGTATCACCGTCAGGGCTTTTGTGCGTCAGTATCGTAAAATTATCGTTTTTCTGGAAAATATCTAAAATCTCCTGAAGTTCCATTATCTTAATTCCTTTCCAAGAAACCTGTCATTCCCCGTCTGTCTCGTCTTCCCTATCATCTGTGTTTTCTTCGGGAACAAGCGTTTTGAGCCTGCGTGTTATCTCTGCCGAGCGCTCTATCGAATTATCCGCAACAAAGCTCAGTTCCGGACATTTTTTCATTCCCAGCACCTTTGAGACTTCTTTTTTGATAAGTCCCTTTGCGCTGTCAAGTCCCTTGACCGCTTCCTTTGCGCTTTCAAAGCCTTCAAAGCTGGAGATATACACCTTGCAGAAAGAGCCGTCGTTCGCAACATCGCATCTTACCACAGTCAGCATCATACCGCCGTGAAGTCTCGGGTCTTTAAGCTCTCTGAGCATACCCGAAACTATTCTTTTTATATCTTCCGACATTCTGCCTGCCTTATGTGAAGCCATTGTCTGCCTCCTGTTTTGCTTGATTTTTGAATTTAATGCTTTTGACGGTTTTATCCATCTGTGCCGTTATACTTGAAAGATCCGCCTTGTCACCGTTGCTTTTACAACTGAAAAACAATCCCACCAAAGTTTTTGAATCGTCAAAGTACATAAAGTACAGCCTCTCTGAGATAGTGGCGCTCGTGATTTTTTTAGCCACATCGCAGTACTGTATGTTTTTGCCGCCAATAAGCTGCTCACCCACGGAACAATTCCAGTCCATTGACTTGTACATCTTACAAACCGAGTCCAGATCGAAATTAATTGGCATGGTTCGTATCTCATAGGGGGGAACCCCGTTGAGAGATATTGCTGCCTTCTCGTGAATATCCGCTTGCGAGTCCATTATCTTATATCCCCATTCCTCGGGAACACTATACGAAAAATACCTGTTCTCGCAGCTGATATACCCGTCAGTTTCTGCCTTTTTCGTAGCAGCAGATGTAGTGAGAGACTTTGTTCCGGATTTTTGAACCGTTGTCGTTTCCGAAGTGGTCTGTTCCGTAGTCTGTGAAGTGGTCTCGGAGGAACTCTTCGTCAGGGATGCAGTCTGTGAGGTAGTTGTCACGCTTTGTGTGTCCTCACCCGAGCTGTCCTCATCTGTCTGAGTCACGCTCTGAGAGCCTTGTGTTTGGGCTTGCGTGTCGGAGCTTACTCCTTCATTGCTGCATGAAACAAGTGCCGCACCCAGCGCAAACGCCATTATGACTGATGCCCACTTTTTCATAAGCATCTCTCCTTAATCTCTGTACTCCTCCATGATGTAGCCCTCAAAGATGTCGCCTTCCTTGATGTCGGAGAACTTTTCAAGAGTGATACCGCACTCAAAGTTTGCAGCAACTTCCTTAGCATCGTCCTTGAATCTCTTGAGGCTTGACATCTTGTCGTCTGCGATTATTATACCATCTCTTACTACACGAATAAGGTCGTTTCTTCCGATCTTTCCGCTGAGAACATAGCAGCCTGCAACAGTACCGACATTGGAGATCTTGTAAACCTGTCTTACCTCGACTCTTGCGGTATCCACCTCTCTGAACTTAGGCGAGAGCATACCCTTCATAGCAGCGGTAAGGTCCTCGATAGCATCATAGATTATCCTGTAAAGTCTGATGTCAACGCCGTCCTGCTCTGCATTCATCTTAGCAACAGGGTCGGGACGAACATTGAATCCAACGATGATAGCCTTTGAAGCGTTTGCCAGCATTACATCGCCCTCTGAAACAGCTCCGACTGCACCGTGGATGACCTTTACCTTTACTTCCTCGTTTGAAAGCTTTTCAAGCGACTGCTTAACAGCCTCGACAGAGCCTTGTACGTCTGCCTTAACGATAACAGGCAACTCCTTCATCTCGCCTTCGCTTATCTGCTCGAACAGGTTATCCAGAGTTACCTTGTTGTACTGGCTGAACTCCTGCTCCTTAGCCTCATGCTTTCTCTGCTCAACAAGCTCTCTTGCAAGCTTTTCGTCTGCAACTGCATTGAATATATCTCCTGCGCTCGGAACTTCGCCCAGACCTGTTATCTCAACAGGAGTCGAAGGACCTGCCTGTGCGATAGCTCTGCCCTTGTCGTCGGTCATAGTTCTTATCCTGCCGACAGAAGTACCTGCGATGATGATGTCGCCTGCCTTGAGCGTACCGTTCTGTACCAGCAGCGTAGCAACAGGGCCTTTGCCCTTATCAAGTCTTGCCTCGATAACAGTACCCTTTGCCAGTCTGTCAGGGTTAGCTTTAAGCTCCTTGACCTCAGCAACGAGCAGGATATTTTCGAGCAGATCGTCAATGCCCTGACCTGTCTTTGCCGAAACAGGCACAGCGATAACATCTCCGCCCCATTCCTCGACAACGAGGTCATGCTCGGTGAGCTGCTGCTTGATCCTGTCTGGATCTGCGGTGTCCTTATCCATTTTATTTATAGCAACTATTATAGAAACGCCTGCTGCTTTTGCGTGGTTGATAGACTCAACAGTCTGCGGCATGATACCGTCGTCGGCTGCAACAACGAGGATAGCAATATCGGTGATATTCGCACCTCTTGCTCTCATTGAAGTGAACGCCTCATGACCAGGAGTATCGAGGAATGTAATCTTCTCGCCCTTATAGGTCACCTGATAAGCGCCTATATGCTGAGTGATACCGCCTGCTTCGCCGTCAGTAACGTGAGCATTTCTTATCTTGTCAAGGATAGATGTCTTACCGTGGTCAACGTGACCCATAACGACAACAACAGGGCATCTCGGCTGGAGATCCTCCTCTTTGTCTGCATCGTCAACGATAAGTCTCTCCTCGATAGTAACAACGACTTCCTTTTCGACCTTTGCGCCCAGCTCATCTGCAACAATAGCAGCCGTATCGAAGTCAACGACCTCGTTGATACCTGCCATTACACCCAGACCCATGAGCTTTTTGATAACAACGCTCGCAGTTACTTTAAGTCTTGAAGCAAGCTCTGAAACAACGATCTCATCAGGGATCATTACCTTGAGCTGCTGTTTTCTTGCTCTTTCAAGCTCCAGTCTGCGCAGCTTTTCAGCCTCCGTTTCTCTCTTGTGTGAGAACTGCTGCTTTTTGTGCTGCTGAGATTTCTGAACGAGCTTCTGCTTTCTTGCCTGGCTGTCCTTGCTTCTGTTGTGCTTGGTGTTGGCAAGGTTGTCGTACTTTTCGTTATACTTGTCAAGCTCTACATAGCTTCCTCTTGTGTCGATAGTTGTAGTCTTGGAGTAGCTGTCATCGTCATCTGATGAAAGGGTATAGCCCTTGTCGTCCTTTGGCGCACTTCCGCCGAAGCTGAGCTGTGTCCTTACGCCGAAATCCTTTTTCTTTGCAGGCTCGTGCTTCTTGTCAGACTTCTTGGACTTCTTCTCTGCCTTGACCTCAGGCTTGACTTCAGCCTTGACTTCTTCCTTCGGCTCTTCCTTCTTCTCGGCAGCCTTCGGCTTTTCTTCAGTCTTTGGCTTCTCCGCAGCTTTCTCCTCAGCCTTGACTTCAGGCTTTTCTTCCGTCTTTGCGGCAGCCTTCTTAGTGGTCTTCTTAGGCTCAGGCTTCTTTTCTCCCTCAGGTCTTACGTTATTTGCAAAATACTCATTGAAATTCTCTACCTGATTGTTCTGGGTAAAGTATTCAAGCACATAGGAGACTTCCTCGGGCATAAGCGATGCCTGAGTCTTTCTCGTTTCTCCGTCATATGTTTCAAGGCACTTAACTATATCCGCATTGGAAACATTAAGGTCCTTTGCAAGCTCTCCGAGCTTTGTCTTGTTTATTTTCTTTTCCATAGGCAATTATGTCCTCCTTGTTTTAGCGCACCTTAAAGCCGTGCAGGCTGTTCAAATATCAAATTCATCGGGGTCGATCTGTATCTGTTCAAGCCCTTTTGCGCAGGACTTTGCAAAGCCGTGATCGGTCATTGCGATTATGCCTGCTTTTTTCCCAAGCCCGTACCACATTTCATCCATCGTCATTTCAAGCCTGTAAAGCTTCACTCTGTTCTTTGCGCAGGTGAATCTTACTTCCTTGAAAGATTTCTCCGAGATGTCCGTGGTGATGAATACCGCTGCGGCAGAACCTTCTGCACACACCTTTTTGACCATATCCATTCCCACAGCGAGCTTTCCCGCTTTTTTGCAGATAGTGATTATCCCTGTCTTATTGTTGTTCATTTGCAAGCTCAGCCTCCAGCTGACTTATTATCTCATCGTTTACCTTCAGCTTCTTTGACTTTCCCGCTTTTTTCAGGCAGTCGGTACTCTTACAGATATATGCGCCTCGTCCTGCTTTCTTTCCCGTCGGGTCAACGCTCACGTTTCCCTCTTTGTCGGTAACTATGCGGATAAGCTCTTTTTTGGGCTTCATCTCGCCGCAGCCGACGCACATTCTCATTGGTATCTTTTTTGTTTTCATCATTTAGCCCTCATCAACAGGTACCTCAGGAAGAATGTCAATCTTGTAGCCTGTAAGTCCTGCTGCAAGCTTTGCATTCTGACCCTTGTTTCCGATAGCAAGAGATAGCTGGTTGTTCGGAACGATGACCTGACATCTCTTTTGCACCTTGTCCCCCTCTACGAGATCATCGAGCAAGTCAACCCTTATTACCTCCGCTGGAGCAAGCGACTTGGCGATGAACTCCGCAGGGTCTTCGCTGTAAGTGATAACGTCTATCTTCTCACCGTTAAGCTCGTTCACAACAGCGGTTATTCTTGACTTTCTCGGTCCTATGCAAGCGCCGACAGCGTCAACGTTAGGGTCTTTTGAAGTAACTGCGATCTTGCTTCTTGCGCCAGCAACTCTTGAGATAGCCTTTATCTCTACCGTTCCGTCAGCGATCTCGGGAACTTCTATCTCAAACAGTCTCTTTACGAACTCTCTCTGAGTCCTTGAGATCCTGATAACAGGCTGTCTCTTTTCTGAGTTTGCTATCCCTGCGACATATACCTTTATCATATCGCCTGCTTTGAGTACCTCACCAGGTATCTGTTCTTTCCTGATGAAATAGACTTCGTTCTTATCGATAGTCACAATAGCGTTGAGAGTACCAGGCTCTACCTTCTGGACAACAGCGGAAACGACCTCACGCTCCTTGTCCTGATACTGTTCGATAAGTCTTGCCTTTTCGTAGTCCTTGATGTCGTGCTTGATAGACTGCTTTGCGTTCTGTGCAGCTACTCTGCCGAATCTTGCAGGATCAAGCGGAATATCTACCCAATCCCCGACCTTGATGTTCGGGTCATAGGTCCTTGCCTCCTCGATCCAGATCTCATTGTCGGGGTCATCGACATACTTGACGTCCATAACTTCCTTCTGGAGCTTCATTTCAAACTTGTTGTTATCAGGGTCAATATCCACCGTGATGTGTTCGCTCATGGGGTAATCTCTCTTGATCGCCTTCATGATGCCCTGCTTTATCTTTTCGATAAGCACATCTTTTTCAATGTGGTTTTCCTGTTCCAATGCGCTAAGCGCCTCAAAAATCTCTTTGTTCATTTTTTCCTACCGATCCTTTCTGAATATGGTCTGCCTTGCGGCTTTTTTACTTTTATTATAAGGAGCAAGCTCCGTAATTAAGATATTTGAACTGTATTATGATCCTTATCTGTCTGCTGAATAGCTCAGGACCCTTTGGGACTGCTGTGAGGTATTTCTCTTGGGAGTGCTTTCTCTTAACTCTCTCAAGACCCTTACTACTTTTTCGGTGCATAGGGTCGCAGACCCTCTGTGCCGAAAAAGCAATAAAAGGTTTCTGAAAGAGGGTTTGGGAGAAAACTCTTCTCCAAAAGAGTTGTCTCCCAACAGCTCTGATGGTTCCTTAACTATTCATCAAACAGGTCAGCGTCATCGTTTAGTTTAACATAGGCGCAGTCGCTCAATTTGAACTGCACGTTCTCCACGCCGTCGCCGTTTTCGTCAAGTGTCTGGCAGAGTATTTTGTCCTTTTCGTACCCAACCAGCCCGACGACAAATTCTCTTTCGCCGTTCTCATCGGGGCGTATCAGCCTTACCCTTATCACGTCGCCGATGCACACCTCAAAATGTTCGGGCAGCCTCAGCTCCCTGCCAAGACCCGGGCTTCCGCATTCCAGCACATAGCTCTGCTGTATCGGGTCAGCCTCGTCAAGAGCTTTGTTCATAGGTCTGGTGAAGTTTTCGCAGTCGTTCATATCAACTCCGCCGTCCTTGTCGATAAGCACCCTGAGATACCACGTTGCGCCTTCTTTTTCAAAGCGAACGTCCCACAGGAAAAGTCCCAGCTCGTCAGCTATCGGCTGTGCAAGCTCACGCACCTTTTGCACGGTGCTTTTTTTACTCTCCATAAACCTGCCTCCATACAAAATCAAAAGACCGGAAGTCAAGTTCCAGTCTTTCATTAAAAGCCTATTGTAGTTAGTATACCACACTCGTCCTGATTTTTCAAGGCAGAAATGAGGTTTAAAAAGCGATTTGATGAATATTCGCATCAGAATTTTGTAAACATTCTGTTAACTCTCATCTATGTCAGCCTTTTTCTTGTCCTTCTTTCCGAAAAGCTTTCGTTTTTTGCCTTCCTCCTCAGCCTTTTCCTGCTCTTCTTTTTTCGCAGCGTTTTCAAGTTCTTCCTGCTGCTTCTGAGCCATCTCCTCAAACACCTTGCGGTTCTTGCGAGTACCCTCGACAAAATCTATCGGCACGGTGAAAAGTATTCCCGTGTTGGGAGAAGAAAGGTCGCCGACAGTATTATATATGACTTTACGGGCGATCTCAAGCTGGTCGTTCCTGATAACAGACAGTATCGTGCGGTTATCGTCCTCCGAACCGCTGAGTATGGCTCTTATTGACGAGCTGATAAAGCTGCTGTCAAGCCTTGAGAGCGTGGTCGCAAGACCTGACGATTCGATTATCGTAGCACCGCCCAGACCTGCTGCGGAAAGTCCTTCCAGCAGGCTGTCCAGCACATCTGTCTTATTCAGGATAAGCACCATTAGTTTCATTGCTCTTACACCCCTGTTATCTGTCTTTATGCCGCTTTGGTCGTTGTTGTCGCCTCAGCAGCTTTCGTTGTTGTTGCGTCTTTTGCAGGCTCATTTGCAGGCGGCTCGGTAGGCTTTGTTCCTGCCGTAGTCACTGCGGTCTGCTTAACGCCGAATACTCCCGTTACCTGTTTGATGTAGTCGCTGCTCATGGTGAAAGCTGTATAGTCGCTGTTCCATGTTCCCTGCGGAGCAAGTGTCTTTGCAGGTATATCCCTTTCATCGAGCATCACTTCAAGGTATCTTCTTACCTCGTTGAAAACGTCTTTGGTGAGGTTCGTGTCGCTTCCGGTAGTTATAATTTCATATATATTATAAAGGTTATCCTTTGTAACAGTTGCCTGTCTGAAGCCGTTGTTCACGACCTGTTCCAGCGCCTGTCCGAGAAATTCGAGGTTGCCCTCTTTCTTGTTGTTGAAAATATCCAGCGTCGCAAGGTTGACTATCTGTCTTCCCGAAAGAGTCACCAGATCGCCCTTTTGCAGCGAAATATCGTCCTTACTGCTCTCCTGTGAGATATGATATAACTCCTGCGGCGCTTTATATGACATTTCACCCATCAGATCGGCAACCTGCTCAAAAGCCGAGTTTGTAACGGTAGCATAATACTCTATCGGAATTCCGCCCAGCGTTTCCGAGACCTTGTTTTTCAGAAGATCCATACCGCCGCTTTTGAGTATCTCCCTGTAATTCCTGCCGTCAGAAGTCTTTGTAACATCTGCCTGCGGAACAAGGCATATCTGCTTGTTGAACGGATCTACCCTCATAACGCAAAGATCCTTGAAGTCTCCCGTGTCATCAACTCTTGCAAAAAGTATGCTCAGCGCCCTTGTGCTGTCCGTTTTTGAGTCCGCCGAGGTCGGTTTGAACACTTCATATTTTTTCAGCAGATAGTAGGATACACCGCCTGCCAGCGACAGCGCAAGCAGCAGCGACAGAAAGTACACCAGCGCAACAGGTGCCTGCGATCTTTTTTTCTTAGTCTTTGCCATTTAAATATCCCCTTGATAAGAAATTTCTTAAAATTTTTTTAAACCCTTGAACTTATCTCCGTTTGGGTGTAAACTATAAAGGTAAACTTTCGGCATCAAGCAGCGTCAGCTTATCGGTCACACTATTGTCGTCGGTGTCGATATAAAGCTGCGGATTCTTTTCAAGCGAGATCATCTTGATCTCAAGTCCCGCACGCTTTGCCATGTTCACCGTCTGCAAAGTACCCGAGCCGAAGCTCTTGTCCTTGATGACGCCGATTATCCTTGACGAGTTATCCACCATGAACTGGTTGCGCTTTTTGTAGCGCTCCCGATCCGACTTTTCGGAAATGATGACCTTCTCATCACAGCCGTCGATCACAACGGAGTATTTGTATTTGTCAAGTGTAGTAACGATCTCGCTGAACTGTTCCCTGTAAGGCAGAGCGCAAATCAGCCTCAGATCGCCGTACCGACCCGACTTAGCAAGCTCAAGCACCAGCTGGGCGCAGATAAGATCGATCCCGTCGCTCATTCCTGAGATAAAGGTCTTGTAACCGTCAGCGATAGCCTCAACGATCAGCATCTGCAAAGAGCTTGCAAGGCACTTCATACCCTGTTTGCGCATATCTCCGCCGAAAGGGAGATCTCTGCTGCGGTGACCTGTAAAGCAGCAGGTATGCAGTCTGTCGCAGACAAAATCCTGCACTTTTATCTCCTTCAAGGTCACGACCCCCGATCATTACACTATTTAAAATATTATAGCACATTCTTTTTCCATTTTCAATAGCAAATTTTAATTCTATCCCATTTTATCGTTTTGCCGAGTGTTTGTATAATAATTGGTGATATTCTTTAGTATTTTGCTGTGGGTATTCTCTTGGGAATGTTTTCTCTCAAGTTCTCTTTTCCGAACTCTATAACATTTTTCAGTAATGGGGTCTTGTGCCCCA
>CAMZIK010000035.1 GCA_947307175.1 uncultured Clostridia bacterium | reverse complement strand
CCATAACGGTAATTTGTTTGATAATATTCGGTGATGTATGGGTTCAAGTCCCGTTGGATTGCGTTTTTATTAAAATGTCATCCTCGATTAAGATATAAAAAAATTTGACAAAGCAAGAGGCTCAAACGACGCATCTACGTCATTTGAGCCCTTGTCATCTTTTTTGTTAACAGATGATGGTGCAGATGGTGGGACTTGAACCCACACGTCCTTGCGAACACTAGCACCTGAAGCTAGCGCGTCTGCCAATTCCGCCACACCTGCGAATATAAAAATTTGAAACTTGACTTGCAAAAAGTCGATTTTGAGGTGATAAATTCACTGTCGTAGCGCTACCCGAAGCTAGCGCTGTCTGCTCTGCTTGCGGAGCAAGCAAGCCGCACACACCTGCAAATATAATATCCGATAAATTTTACACGGCTCGGACGACCGAGGCGGGAGCAACGCTCTTATCCGCACGCTGTTTATCACAGCTTTAACATTATATCATAGTTTGCGTGTTTTGTCAATACTTATTTATAAAAAAACATAGCTGCACAGAGCTTTTCCATATAGCTATTGTTTGATCATTCCTGCTCAAGCACAAATACATAGGTTTCGGGCTTTGCGCCATTTTGCATCATGACTTGCTTTTCAAAGTTCTTAGTTTTGAGGTTCTTTGTCCATTCTTTCTGTGTACGCATCCTCAGTCCGACAGACTCTGTCCATTCCCTGATAAAGCCGTTAGCCTGTGTCTTTGCAAAGTTTATTGCCTGCGCACTGAAAACACCGCCTGCGCCTGCATTCTCAACGGGTGATGCGGGTGAAAACTCCGTAACTGACAGTTTTTGCTTGACCGTAAGAGTATAGTTCATTATGATCGCCTCCCTCATTTATTTTATCTTATTTTTGTCTGAATGTCAACTGTGCTGCTGTAAAACTCTTTCTTTGTGACACAAAAAAGAGACAAAGTTTTTCCTTTGTCTCTTTAGATTTTATGCCTGAACTTTTTTGCCGCTGTCGGTTATCATTCTCATGAAGCCTTTGTTCTTTGCAAGCTGGCTGAAAAGAATTACTCCCACTACGCTTACACATACGAACTCGCCAAGCGAAACGGTTGCGACCGACATCCAGTACGGTGCACCAAGTACGAAATACAGCTCGGCTGCAACGATAAATCCGTTTGATATTACAGGGAACAGCGAACAGATCATCATTCTCGGCAGACCGCCTTTTTTTCCGACGAGATACATCGGTATAGCAGCGACAAGCGTTGCTGATGTTCCGACCACGATGTCGATAGCCATTGAGCTGAAAAGGTTAGAGATAAAGCAGCCCATCGTCAAAGCAATGATATAGTCTTTATCGAACAGGCACAGCAGCATTAGTGCTTCTGCGACTCTGAACTGTATCTCTCCGTACGACATAAATGATAAAGAAAGTGTCAGCACAACATAAAGCGCTGCCACGATGCCGATCCTGGCGATGCGGCGGGCATTGAAATTTTCCATATTTGATTACTCCTTGTTTTTTTGTAAGAGTGGTTTCCTGGGATACACTCTGATCTATTCATCATAAACCGCCCGGCTTGTTCAGACGGGCGGCAGATGTCAACTTAAAATGTTAAGATCAAGCTTTGCCGATAGAACCGAACAGTTCCATTTTCTCCTTAACGGTAGCCTTGATAGCCTCAAAGCCCGGTGCGAGAACTTTTCTTGGGTCAAAGCCCTTGCCCTGAAGATCCTTGCCTTCCTCGATATACTTTCTTGTTGCAGCTGCGAATGAGAGCTGGCACTCTGTATTAACGTTGATCTTTGCAACGCCGAGAGAGATAGCCTTCTTGATCATGTCAGCAGGGATACCTGTACCGCCGTGGAGAACCAGAGGCATATCGCCAACCTTCTCGTTTACAGCAGCGAGAGTCTCAAAGCTGAGGCCTTCCCAGTTGTCAGGATACTTGCCGTGGATGTTACCGATACCTGCAGCGAGGAAATCAACGCCGAGGTCAGCGATCATCTTGCACTCATCAGGATCTGCACACTCGCCCTTACCGATAACGCCGTCCTCTTCACCGCCGATAGCGCCTACTTCAGCCTCGATGGAAAGACCAAGTCCGTGAGCAACATTTACAAGCTCTGTTGTCTTAGCAACGTTCTCATCGATAGGGAAGTGTGAGCCGTCGAACATGATAGATGTGAAGCCTGCTTTGATGCACTTGTAGCAGCCTTCATATGTGCCGTGGTCGAGGTGAAGTGCAACAGGAACTGTGATGCCCAGTGACTTGTCCATAGCAGCGACCATAGCGGAAACGGTCTCAAAACCGCCCATATACTTGCCTGCGCCCTCTGATACACCGAGGATAACAGGTGAGTTGTTCTCCTGAGCTGTAAGCAGGATAGCCTTTGTCCACTCAAGGTTATTGATGTTGAACTGACCTACTGCGTACTTGCCTGCTCTTGCCTTGTCGAGCATTTCTTTAGCTGATACTAACATTTTAAAATCCTCCAATACTTTTAAATATTGATTTTTGCCTCAACTATTATATAACATTTCGCATATCTTTTCAAGGGGTACAAAAAGGTTTTAACATATATTTCACACAATACGCAAAAAGAGAAGCCCATAGGACTTCTCTTTAAAATTCACATTTTACCAAGCCTGAACGATAGTGCTCTGACCTGTTGCTTTGAAATAGGCAACGCTGTAAGCGTGGTCGTCGTTTGTGAAAACGTAGAGATAAACAGCGCCTGCATCTTCGGATCTGTACTCATAGGACTTGATGCCTGATGTGTTCTGATATGCGAGTGCAGCAGAAACGTTTGCAAGTATCTGAGCCTGATCGGTGCCGCCAGGCTGAGTCTGGCTCGGCTGAGTCTCACTCTGTGTCGGCTGAGTTTCTGTAGGCTGTGTTTCTGTCGGCTGAGTTTCTGTAGGCTGTGTTTCTGTTGGCTGAGTCTCTGTTGGCTGAGTTTCAGTCTGAGTCTCTGACTGTGTTTCTGTTTCAGTAGGCTGAGTTTCAGTCTGGGTCTCAGTCTCTGTTTCGGTCTGAGTCTCTGTTTCTGTTTCAGTCGGTTCTGTTGTATCGCTTGTTTCCTCGGTTTCGGAGGTCTTTGTCGTAGTTGTAGTCTGTTCCTTCTCGCTCGACGAGTCGCTTGATGAATCAGGATACTTGGTCGCTCTTGTTATTGACGAGCTTCTTGTAATGGCTGCGTTTGAGCTGCTGTCGTTCTTTGCAAAGCCAACGAGCTTATATCCAACAAAGATCGCAAGTGCAACGACTGCGATAACACTTACGGTTATAAGGGCGGTGATTATGAAGATCTTTTTCTTCTTTTCGCTGTCATCGTCGCCTTCGTAGTCGTCGTTCTCATAGTATCTGCTGTCATCGTAACGGTCATCATCTTCGTAATCCCTGCCTGAAGGGCGTCTGCTGTCCTCATATCTGTCGTCATCGGGATATGTATCATCGTAGTATCTGTCATCGTCATCGTAATAACCGTCATTGTCATCGTAGCGGTCGTCATAGCGGTCATCATAACGATCGTCATAGCGGTCGTCATTTTGCGCAGCAGGACGCTTTGAAGGCTGCGGACCCGGCTGTCTTACAGGCTGAGGCTCAGGGCGCTTTGGCTGCGGAGCCTGTCTTTGTGGTGCAGGCTGCTTGGGAACGGTGAACGCTCTTGTTTTTTCTTCATACTCAGCAGCATCGACTGTGGAAAACTCTCTGGTAAGCTCCTCCTCGCTGCTTCTCGGAGCAGGTGCGGGAGTTTTTCTGCCAAGAGCCTGATCTACGGCGTTGCTTGCGTTGACTGCGTTTCTGTGCTTAGCTCTTTCTCTGCCTGCGATAGCAGCACTTTCTATATCTTGATTGCTGCCGATGAGCAGGTTGTGACAATATTTACAGAGTATCGCTTCATCGGCGATCTCTTTGTGGCAATACGGACACTCTTTTGTTGCCATGATTACCGTCTCCTTTTATATTGATATAGTATATGCACTTATGCACAATATATAGTAACACAATTCGACAAAAAAATCAAGGATTTTCGTGAAATAAGTACATATAATTGTACAAATGCACAAAAAATGCGCTCACACGCACAAGTTTTGTCTATTTTTTCAGAAGCCCGGCAGGGTATGGCACAGATAAAAGGGAAGACCTGTAAATAGAAAGATGCCTGACCGTGTGGTAATAATGCTCAAAGAGCATATTGCGGAAAAATCTTTTTTGTAAAAACTCACAAAATGCAAAAAAGCTGTTGACAAATGGCGGAGGCTGATGTATAATATATAAGCTGTCTGATGACTTGGTTCAGTTCAAACGGCGTGAAATGCAGGCTCTTATGTCTACCGAGGCGTAACTCAGTTTGGTAGAGTGCTTGGTTTGGGACCAAGATGCCGCAGGTTCAAGTCCTGTCGCCTCGATCGATTTTTACATTTGTGTAAAAAAAGAAAAATCCTGAAAAATCTTGTTGACAAGTCGGCACTGATGTGTTAAAATATGATTTGTCACCGAGAAAAAGGTGAATAAGCTGGTGTAGCTCAGTTGGTAGAGCAGCTGATTTGTAATCAGCAGGTCGGGGGTTCAAGTCCGTCCACCAGCTTTTAATCTCCGCAGGAGCGGATCATATGGGAGAATTCCCGAGCGGCCAAAGGGGGCAGACTGTAAATCTGTTGCTTTCAGCTTCGGTGGTTCGAATCCACCTTCTCCCACCAAATATTGCCCCATAGCTGATGCTATGGGGTTTAATTGTGTAAACCCGTTTTTTGAACATTATATATGAAAAGAGTTAATGCAAAGTGAAGATAGATTACCTGTATAAGATGTATGACACATTGATAGACCGATAATGGCGCAAAAGCAGAGGAATATGTAAGGAAACAGTATCGGGAGGAATAAAAATGATTAGAGAAGATCTCAGAAATATTGCTATCATCGCTCACGTTGACCATGGTAAGACAACACTCGTTGACCAGATGCTCAAACAGAGCGGTACTTTCAGGGAGAACCAGGCTGTCGAGGAGAGAGTCATGGATTCGGGCGACATAGAGCGTGAAAGAGGAATAACCATTCTTGCAAAGAATACTTCTATAAAGTACAAGGACGTAAAGATAAATGTCATCGACACTCCGGGTCATGCTGATTTCGGCGGCGAGGTAGAGCGTGTGCTCAAAATGGTAAACGGTGTTATCCTGCTGGTCGATGCAGCGGAAGGTCCTATGCCTCAGACAAGATTCGTGCTTCAGAAATCTCTTGAGCTGGGACACAGAGTAATTGTTGTCATCAACAAGATAGACAAGCCTGATGCAAGACTTGGCGAGGTCGAGGACGAGGTGCTTGAACTGCTCATGGATCTCGATGCTACCGACGAACAGCTCGACAGCCCTATCCTTTACTGTTCGGGAAGAGACGGCACGGCAAAGAAAGATCCCGATGAAGAGGGTGTTGATATGATCCCTCTGTTTGAGGAGATACTCAGCTATATCCCTGCGCCAGAAGCTGATATGGACGGCGCTATGCAGTACCTTGTTTCTTCTATCGACTATAACGAGTATGTCGGAAGAATAGCTATCGGACGCATCGAGAGAGGCACGATGAAGGTCGGACAGGACGTTATCATCGGTGACTTCCACGAGACAAAGAGCCAGTATAAAGGCAAGATAGTTACAATGTATCAGATAGAAGGACTCAACAGAGTTCCGTGCGACAGCGCAAAGGCAGGCGACATTGTCTGTATCAGCGGCATAGAGAATATCACTATCGGTGATACTATCTGCGACAGCTCATGCTTTGAGCCTGTACCGTTCGTTAAAATATCCGAGCCTACCGTTGAGATGACCTTCTCGGTAAACAATTCGCCTTTTGCAGGCAGAGAGGGTAAGTTCGTTACTACAAGACACATCAGGGACAGACTTTTCAAGGAGCTTCTGAAAGACGTTTCGCTCAGAGTTTCCGAGACGGATTCGACCGATTCGTTCAAGGTTGCAGGCAGAGGCGAGATGCACCTTTCTATCCTTATTGAGAATATGCGCCGTGAAGGATATGAGCTGGGCGTTTCAACTCCGAGAGTTCTGTTCAAGGAGATAGACGGAAAGCTCAACGAACCTATCGAGAGACTGGTCATAGATGTTCCTGAAAACTGCGTAGGACCTGTTATGGAGAAGGTCGGCTCAAGAAAGGGCGAGCTTCAGGAGATGGCTCCTGTGGGAAGCAGAATGAAGCTTGAATTCCTTATCCCTGCGAGAGGACTGTTCGGATACAAGAGCGAGTTCCTGACTGATACAAAGGGCGAAGGAATAATGAGCTCGGTGTTTGACAGCTATCAGCCTTACAAGGGGGATATCCCGAAGAGACCTACGGGTTCGCTGGTCGCTTTTGAAACAGGTGAGGCTGTTACTTACGGTCTGTTCAACGCTCAGGAAAGAGGAGAACTGTTCATCACTCCGGGTACTCAGGTATATGAGGGAATGGTAGTAGGTTCATCTCCTAAGCAGGAAGACCTTATCGTAAACGTATGCAAGAAAAAGCATCTGACCAATACAAGAGCAAGCGGCTCGGACGATGCGCTCAGACTTGTTCCGCCAAGAATACTCAGTCTTGAGGATTCGCTGGAGTTCCTTGCCGAGGACGAGCTTCTGGAGGTAACACCGAAGAATATCCGAATCAGGAAGAAGACGCTTAGCAACACTCAGAGAGCTAAGGACAGAGCAAAGCTCAATGTATGATACATACAACCAGGAATGAAAATAGCATTAGCTATAACTCACAAAAGCCGAGGCAGAGTTACCTGCCTCGGCTTTTGCGATGTTTTCGTTGACATATGCGTAAGTGTGTACTATAATTAGAAAAACGACTTGCAGAGGTGAAAATATGGCTGATCAGATAAAGAAAAGCATTCATACAGGACACAGAGCAAGAATGAGACAGCGCTTTGCAAAAGACGAACGGCTCGACGGCTTTGCGGAGCATGAGATAATGGAGATGCTGCTGTTTTTTATCCTCACCCGTGCGGATACTAATGCTATCGCTCATGATCTGATAGATCAGTTCGGTTCTGTCAGAGGAGCTGTCAATGCGCCTGTTGACAGGCTGAAGCAGGTCAAGGGCCTGGGAGAGAACGGGGCAGTGATGCTGAAGCTTTTCGGAGCTGTTGCTGATCATATAGGCGTTCAGAAGCACGAAAGTGTCGATGTGCGTGATCTGTCTGCGTTTTCGGAGTATGTGAGAAGTCTGTTCGCACAGGAAAACACAGAATGCTTCAAGGTCATCTGCGTAACCTCGGATCTGCATGTCGGGTCGGTATCGACTATATCAAGAGGTACGGCGACATCGACGCCGATCAATATGCGTGAGCTTGCAAAGAGCGTGCTCAACGGTGCAGGGGAGAATGTGATACTTGCACACAATCACCCCGAAGCTGCCTGCCGTCCGTCACAGGAGGACATCGTTCTGACCCGTAAGATCATGCAGTATCTTGCGCCTTTTGACATAAGCGTACTGGATCATTTTGTCGTCGGCAAGGACGGCGTGACGAGCATGAGGAGCTGTGGTTTCATTCACGATATGGAATGTTAGAAAAACACAATATGTTGTGGGAGGTGCATCGGTGTATGTACCTCTTTTTGTTAAACAGCTGAAAAAATGTGTGCAAAATGTCTAATTATTTTGTTTTGATTTGTACAAAAGGGTAATTTTGAAAAAGTGGGTTTATTAGTGCTTGACGATGGGTAAACAGGTGTGCTATAATCTATTATGTGGTAATATGATTACTTGTCTGTGACTTTTTTGTTGAAGAAATGGTCATTGCTGTGGATATTGCCGAAAAACAGGAAAAGTCTCTATTATGCCGCTTGCGGCGTGAAACGATATTAAATCCGACTGATCGGAACAGGAGGTTTGTGATGGAAAAGCAGATTGATTACGGAAGCTATTCGGCGTATAAAAAGACTATGGAAAATCTTACCGCCGATCTGGAGGAGCTTCTGCAGCTGAGTGACGAGATCATGCTCGTCAACACGGCTAAGTCTCTGGAGGAGACTATTGCCAAAACCAAGGACGAACATTTTGAGGTCGCTATCGTGGGCGAGTTCAAAAGAGGAAAGTCTACCCTTATCAACGCTATGCTCGGAGAAGAAGTTCTTCCGGCAGACGTTCTGCCTGCAACGGCAACGCTCAACAGAGTTACATACAGCACTGAGCCGTATGTTCAGGTCGAGTATAAGAACGGCAACAGCGAGAGAGTTGATATTGGCAAGCTTGAGGATTATGTTACCAAGCTGACAGCCGAGTCGGAGGAAAGAGCCGAAACGGTCAAGGAAGCTACGGTTTATTATGATACGGAGTTCTGCAAGAAGAACGTTGATATTATCGACACTCCGGGTCTTAACGATGATGAGCAGATGACAAGCGTTACGCTGTCGATACTTCCGAAGATTGATGCAGCTGTTTTCGTTATCAGCGCAAACTCTCCGTTCTCACAGTTTGAAAAGGAGTTCCTTGAAAAGAAGATGATGACCTCCGACGTTGGAAGGATCATCTTTGTTGTCAACTGCTTCGGCACATTCTCGCAGGAGGACGAAAACAAGATCGTTGAAACTGTCCGTTCGAGAATAGGCAAGTATGTTATGGAAAAGGCAAAGAAAGTCATGGGAGAGGATTCCCGTGAGTTTGCCGTTTATAAAAGAAAGATAGGCACACCGAGAGTTATCGGCGTTTATGCTAAGAAGGCTCTTGTTGCCAAGACTACGGGCGATCAGGCTATGCTTGAGGAAAGTAATTTCCCTGAGTTCGAGAACGCCCTTGAAAGTATGCTCACAAAAGAGCGTGGTGTTATATCCCTCCAGATAATCACCAATAAGATCACAAACTCAGGTACCGAGATACTCCGTAACGTCGTAATGCAGGAAAATGCACTTATGATGGCTAACGATGAATTTATGGTCAAGTATGAAGCTGCCATAAAGGAGATCGAGGAGATAAGAAATAAAAAGAGAGAGGAATTCGTTAAGATCAACGATTCCGCTAATCAGGTGTTCAACAGCCTGCAGCCTATACTTGACAGCTACTGGGATAAGATCGAGGAAGCTGCTATGCAGGTTATCGACAACTTCCAGATGTCTTCTGACGACTTCAAGAAGGATCAGCTCAAGATCGTTTCCGCTAAGCTCACCGAGAAGATCAGGGAATCTATCGAGGTAAGAGCGCAGATCATCTGCGAGCAGATACAGAACCAGATCAATGTCGCTGTCAGCGGTGAGGCTGAAAGACTTCAGGACTTCGAGGACGCTTTCTTCGAGAGCGTTTCAAGGATCCAGGAAATGTTCACTATCTCTAACCGTGTGACTCAGAACGGCGGCGTTGTGGATAAGATCATCGGTGTTGCTATCGGCTCTTACGGTGTTGGTGGTCTGTTCCTCGGATTCAGAGAGTCCGGTGTCAAGGGCGCTCTGCTCGGCGGTGCTACGGGTCTTACAGGATTCTATGCAACATACTATGCATCTATGTTCTTTGCAGGCTTCTTCGGCTTGACTGCGACTCTGCCTGTAACACTGTTCCTTATGGCAGTTGCAGGTATCGCAGGAACATTCACATCTAACTTTGCGGTAGATAAGATACTTGTAAAGGAAAGAATAGAAAAGTATAAGTCAAACTTCAAAACTCAGGTAAGAAAACAGTTCCACGAGATGAAGCTGAACAACGACTTTACTGAAACTGTTCGTCGCCAGGTATTCTCGTCATTTGAAGGACTCAAGAAGAAGATCGAGGAAGAAACAGAGATCATTCTGCGTGATACTCAGGAAACTCTTGATAACCTCAATGACCTCAAAACTCAGAAGAGCAGCGTTTCCCAGAAGGAAATGGAAAGACTGCATAACGTTGCGGAAAGCGCAAGCAGGATAGTTCAGGACGCTTATGCAGTAAGAAAAGTTCTTACAGAGCAGATGGATGCATAAGTCCGCTGTGACTTTAATCGAGAAATCAAAATAAAGATCATGGAGGACGAATAATGAATGAAGTATCACAGGCAGTAAATCCACTGCTCAGTATCGACACGGATTTTGAAGCGTACCTCACAGCATATACAAGGTCATATCAGGGTCATATGGTAGACGGGAACCTTGACTATGCCTATGAGTCTGATTATGCTGTCAGACAGAAAATAAACGGTCTCGGCGGCGCTTCAAAGCTGTTCAAAGCCGTAAATACTCAGGACATTTCGGCTGAGGCTAAGCACCTGTTCATGAAATGCGAACAGGTCGGACCTCTGAAATATCCGGAGATCTACGATGTTGTTAAAAAATGCAGCGAAAGGCTCGAAATGGTCGTGCCGATCGTGTTCATAAGAGAGGATCTTGGCAAGGAGCTGATCTATTCGATAGCCAGCGAAATGATAGATCCGTGTATTGTTATAACCAAATCGCTCGTACAAAAATGCAGCACGGAAGAGCTTACTCTGCTTGTAGGCTGCGAGTGCGGAAGGATACAGAACGGACATTGTCAGTTCAATATCGCATATACTTATCTCAATATAAATAAGGACTGCTTCAAGCCTGTAACAAGAAGCTATACAGCACCTGTCAGCAGCCAGTTCCATAAGGCGCTGTCTGGCTGGATAAAGTTCGGCGAGCAGACAGCTGCAAGAGCAGGCATGATCTGCCTTGATAAGCCGGGAAGATTTATTGACCTTATGTGCGGTCTGTACAAAAAAGGCTATGTTGATTTCTATGGAAGAAAACAGGAAGAATTCTCAAGCGATCTTGGCGTGCTGAGCGACAGCATACATACTGTCGATTCAAGAAGCCTGAAGGTCGATGATAATCTTACTGAGATCGAAAGAGCGATACTTGCCGCAAATGAATTCCTGTACTGCGCAACGCTCTATGACTGGAGAAACGATATTGACGGCAAGGAACAGAAGATCCAGCCTGTCCAGATCTGCGACGTGCGTACAAGTATGATCGTGGGGAACGGAGGTCAGCGCTGATGGATAATGAAAGAAATAATGCTGCTGCCGACAGCTACAAGATCTCCAGAGTGAGAAGCTGTATCAATGCTGTTCTCGATGACCCGCAGATCTCAAGCGTTCTCGGAAGCGAGTTCATAGGCGAACTTAAAGACTGGGATACGCTTATCGGCAAGAAGATGGAAGAGCCGTTCACGCTTGTTATACTCGGTGAATTCAAGCGTGGAAAGAGTACGATAATAAATGCGATACTCGGCAAGGAGCTTACGCCGACAAATGCTACGCCGGAAACATATACGATAAATGAAATATCTTTCGGAAATTTCAGAACGGTGCAGGCTTTCCTTGAAAACGGAAGAAGGATACCGCTGACTATCGAAGACATCAAGCGTGAAAAGCTGGAGCAGAGAATGAAGCTGTTCCCGTCAAAGATAGCCTATGTGCAGATAAAGGACAATTCTCCGATACTCAACGAGATAAAGATCGTTGATACTCCGGGTCTGTCTGATCTGGAGACGCTGGATAAAGAGGTAAGGGATTATATCGTAAATGCAGATGCTATAATGTATACTGCTTCCTGCCTTATGCCTTTCTCGGAAACAGAGCAGACGTTTTTGCTCACGCATGTTCTGCCGCAGAGATTCGGTATGCTCTATATCCTTGTAAATATGCTCGATGCGCTGGAAAGCAGACAGGACGCTCAGAGAGTACTTCGCAGATTCAAGAGCATCGCAGGACGCATCGTCCCTAATGCTGTTGTTTACGGTATCAGCGGTGCTGATGAGTATGCAAGGAGAATGGGAATTGAAAGACCTGATGACAAGGGCTTCCGTGACCTTTACGAAACACAGTTCCTTCAGTTCGAGCTTTCGCTCAAGCGTGATATAATCATGCAGAAAGATGTTATCCGTTCACAGAGAGTTCTGACGATGCTCTCGCAGATGTGGGCAGAAACAAATACCAAACTGAACCTTATTGCAGAGATGGCTGAACTTGACCAGCAGAAGCTTGCGGAAAAGGTCAGCGCTATCGAATTAAAAGGTCAGGAGCTGGAGGCTGCACTTGAAGCCAAGAAACCGCAGCTTCACCTGGGTATAATCGAGATGCAGCAGGAAGCTGAAAAGTGGATGTACGAGTTCTTCTCAAAGCTGCGTTCAAGTATGCTCAAATGCCGTGAAAAGGACGAAAACGGTGAGGACAAGTACAGTGCGGAGGATATAGAAAAATACTTCTACCCGTATCTTATGGAAAAGGTCGGAGAGGCATACAGGACTTGTATCGAGCATCACAGAGACAAGATCGCTCTGCTGGTCGAAAAGATAAGCCATGACCTTTCCGAATCGCTCGGAATAGAGGAGTATGATGATGAGTCGAAAGCTCCGTCGGTCGAGAGAATAATGATGTCGGTCAACAAGAACGTTACACGAAGCGTTATGGGAGTCAAGCTGTTTGGTACGAGCGAGACTTTCCCGCCTGCTGCGATGAAATCGTTCAGTCTTATCGCAAAGAAGAAAAAACAGACGGACATAATAGATATTGCGCTTGAAAACTACGACGACATTAGAAATAATATCGTTAAGGATATCAAGACCGTTTATCAGGATCTTGAAACAAAGGCGCTTTCAAGACTGGAGAGTTTGTATAAGTATCAGCTGAGCCTGAACAAAGAGGCTATCTCACAGACTCAGGATATGATAGGACAGCTCGGCGACAGCGAGATAAAATCCGCTATCGCAAAGGCAAGAGAGCTGCTCAAAGAGCCTGAGGAGATACTTAAAGAATACGGCTACGAGGCATAAAAATAAGAGGTCGCTGCAATTTGCAGCGATCTCTTTTTATGTATTTTGTTTTTCAAGTTCTAGCTCAGCTACCTGTTCGTTTGAACGTTCTTTCAGCTCGCGTCCGTTTTTCAGAAGTTGATGAAGGCGCTCGGAGTCGTTTGCTGCGATAGCATCACGGTACTCGGTCAGCTTTTCAATAATGCAGTCAAGCTCATCTGTCAAAGGTTGTCTGTTCATCAGGAAAAGGGGAGTCCACATATCCTCATTGAGCTTTGCAACTCTTGTAAGATCCTTGAACGAGCCTGCCGAAAAGCCTGCCTGACGCATAAGGCTCGGACTTTTGACATAGGCGCTTGAAACGATGTGGGCAAGCTGTGATGTATATGCGATTATTTCGTCATGCTCCTTTGTGTTTGAAATGACTACTTTTGCAAAACCTGCTTCGTATGCAAAGCTGCTTACCGCTTCAACAACTTCAGTTGGCGTGTTTTCGGTGGGAGTCATTATAAAGCTCGCTTTTTCAAACAGGTTGTCCACCGAATATGCAAAGCCTGAAAACTCACGCCCAGCCATTGGGTGACAGCCGAGAAAATCCACGCCCGCATCTTTAAGCGGCTGCTCAACGGCTTTTACTATCTCTCCTTTTACGCCGCAGGTATCGATAACTATGCCGCCTTTTCTGAAATTATCCTTATTGTCAAGGATAAACTTTATCGTTTGTATCGGGTGCAGACTGACGATAACTATATCGCAGGTGCTGAGCTTTTCAGCAGTGATCTCTCCGTCTATCGCTTCCTGTTCAAGTGCGCTTTTTACTGCATCGGTGTTTATGTCAAGCCCGAAGCAGCTGTGGTGAGTATTTTTCTTTATCGCCTTAGCCAGCGATCCGCCGATAAGACCGAGTCCGACAATAGCTGTTTTCATTTTTATCCTCCGTTTATTACTTCGTCAGTTCAACGATAGCATTTGCATACATATTCAGATTCGTCCTGAATGTTTCAAGGCTGATATGCTCATCTGCACCGTGCATATTGTTGTTTTCCCACGGGAACTCCGCACCGAAAGCAACCGCTCCCTCTGTATCGTGAACATAGGTCACGCCGCCTTCTGCGATACATTCGCCTTTCTGTCCGCTGACACCCTCATATACTTTCAGAAGAGTCTGGACAAGCTCGGTGTTTTCGTCAACGTAGTGCGGTTCCATACATTCGGCGCTTGTTATTTCAAATCCGTTTGCGGTCAGGGCATCTGAGATGATCCCCTTGATCTCTGCGCTTGTTTTGTCGATAGGGAAGCGAATGTCAACGCCTGCGGTGAGGATATTGTCCTCAATATTGAGCTGCGTAAGCACGCAGGTCATCTCTCCCGAAACGCTGTCCGAAAAGCCCATACCCATAGCTTTTCCGCTGTGATCACCGTGAACAAAGAGCTTTGAAAGTTTATCAAACTCTTTGATACCGAGACTTGAAAATGCCTTTGCAAGTGCGGTCGCAGTATTAAGACCGTTTTCGGGACGTGAGCCGTGGGCTGACTTGCCGACAAGCACACCGCTGAGCATATTGCCCTGCGGCTCGGTGTTGAGCCTGAATCTGTCAAGCCCTTCGAGTGCTTTTTCAAGTTCCTCAGCTGTGATATTTGCAAGCACAAATTCTGCCTTGCCTGGAACAGCATTTATCACTGTGCCTGCTTTCAGATACGGGATATACTTTTCTGCTTTTTCAAGCGTTCCCTTGAAGGTCAGGTGGATAAGCCCCTTTTCGCAGTTAAGTACGGGGAATGAGCCGTCGGGCGTAAAGACCATTTTTGGAAACGGATATTTTTGCTGATAGTATTTTATATCCTCGCATCCGCCCTCCTCAAAGCCGCCGAAGACGACTCTGAAATTGCGGTTTATAGGTATTTTCAGATCCCTGATCGCTTTTACTGCATACAGCACCGCAACGCTCGGACCTTTATCGTCTATCGTTCCTCTGCCGTAGAGATTGTCGTCCTTTTGTGTCAGCGCAAACGGCTCAAAGCTCCAGCCTTCGCCTGCGGGAACGGTATCGAGATGTGAAAGCACCGCAAGCACAGGTTCATCATCATTGAAGTCGCCGTGAACGGCATAACCGTCAACATTTACCGTCTTCATTCCGAGCATTTTAAGGAAGTTCTCTCCCCATTTCAGCGCTTTTGCCGAGCCTTCACCGAAAGGCTTTACATCGCTGTCAAGCGTAGCAACGCTTTGTATCGAGATTATCTCTGCGAGGCTTTCGATTATCTCGCTCATATGTTCATCAAAGTATTTTTCAAAAGCCTGCTTATATTCAAGCATTTTTTTCACTTCCTTTTGTCAGGGTACACACAAGTATCTCGGACGGGTTATTGAAACGGATCTTTCCCAGTCCTGATGTGACAACAAGTTTCCTGTCTGTTCCGAACACCTTGCTTTTGTATATACCTTTTGAATACTTCGGGAAGAATTTTCTTTCGGGAGACAGCACGCCGCCGATAAGCGGAAATCTGATTATACCGCCGTGAACGTGCCCCGAAAATGTCACATCAGCGCCCCAGAGAGCATACTGTTCAAAGAATGCAGGCTTATGTGCGAGCAGGAAGCTGCATCTGTTGGGATCGGGCTTGCCGAGCTTCATGTTGAGATAATCTACGCTCGGCACAGGAAGATCACGATAGCTCCAGTCGCTGTTGATATAATATCTCAGCGGCAGGCGCAAGCCGTAGACATCGATGCTGTCGCAGCCTTGTGTAAGCGTTGTTTTGGAGTTCACAAGAACATTGACACCGAGCCGTTCGAGTTTTGCGCAAAGTGCATTGAAGCAATCGGGCTGGAACAGTTCGTGGTTGCCTGCGATGTAGTAAGTCGGGGCAAGCTCTTTCAGTCTTGCGAGGAACGCAGCTTTCGGACGCATATCCGTTTCATCACGGCTGAAAAGGTCTCCGAGAAAAAAGATGTAATCAGGCTTTGCGCACTCGCAGTATCCGATTATATTGTTGAAATTATCGCCGTATCGTTTTTTGTGCAGATCCGATATCACAAGGATCTTTTTGCCTTCAAAGCTGTCGGGAAGCTTTGAACATTCAAGTTCTGCATTTGTGACCTTGACTTCTCTGTTTGCGATAAGAAAATAGCCTGCTCCAACAAATGTCAGAAGCAGACCTGCAACTGTTTTAAAAGACATTGTATCACCTGTTGAGATATTTTTTCAGATCGTTCATTGCCCATTTTGCATGCTTGTAGCCATGCTCATACAGTCTTTTGAGTTTCTGCGGATCGTTTTCCGTCCTGCCTACGCCGAAAGTTGAACGTGGAGTGAAAACAAACAGCTTTCCCTGCTTTTTCAGCTCCATAACTTCCTGCAGGCATTCGTTATATCTTTCTGCTCTTGTCAGCATAGCTTTGCAAAGCTTCGGATATTTTCTGTAAAGCTTTGCTGCGAGCTTTGTTATCGCATCTGTCTTTTTAACATATCCAAGCGGTCTTGTAAGCACAACGATATTTTTGTCGCAGCCTGCGCTGATCGCCTGCTTATATGGGATCGAGTCGGCAAGTCCGCCGTCCATATATTTTTTGCCGTCTATCTCTATGATAGGGAAGAGCAGCGGGAGAGCGCAGGTAGCCTGCAGGAGCTTCCACTCTTTATCATCTCCCGGAACTCTGAGATATTCGGCTTTTCCTGTTTCGACATTTGTGACAACAGCATAGAATCTGCCTGGATTTGAGTTATAAGCATCGTAATCAAACGGCAGTATCTCATTCGGAACTGTTTCATAAGCATACTTGATACCGTAATAGCATCTGTTTTTCGGGTCAAGAAGATTTGCAGGTCCCATATACTGTTTACGGTTCATGATCTCTGTGGCAAGCTTATAGTTTCTGCCGATCTGCTTTGAAAAGTAGCTCACTCCGAAAGCAGCGCCTGCGGAAACACCGTAAGCGACATCAGCCGAGATGTCTTCTTCAAGCAAAGCGTCCATTATTCCACAGCTGTAAACGGTCCTGCTTGCGCCGCCTTCAAAAGTTATACCTAACATTAGTTTATGCCCTTTCGGAAAAATTTATGCATCAATCTTTGGAAGATGAGGATCCATCCTTTGAGCTTGAACTCTTATCGGACGAGCTGTCTGAAGATGAGTCGCTGCTTTCGCCGCTGATGAATGTTCTCTTTGAATCCTGGAGCATTATCTTGAGGTCGTCCATAGCGTTCTTTGTAGCGTTGTCGTCTGTGATGCGGATAACGACATTGTCCTTCATATTGGAAACGATAGTCTTTATCTCCTCGATGGTCTTGACCTGACCCTGATAGATATAGGTGCTTCCGCTTACCTTTACATCGTCATAAAGCATCTGCTCTTTGGTAGTTGTGGTTTCTGCCTGGGAAGAAGAAACGGAACTTGAACTGCTGTTGTTTCCCGAACTGTCTCCGCCTGAGCCGTCGTCATCTCCCGACCATGGGAACAGACCGAGCAGACCCATCATAAGTCCGATAGAACCCAGAAGCAGCAGTATAAGAAGTAATGCCAGAAGGCGCTTTTTTCTTTTCTTTTTCAGCTTCTTGTTCTGCCTTTCAAGGTCGTCGATGTATTTCTTCTCCACGTCTTTTTCAATGCTCATTAGTTTGATCCTCCAATTTTTTATTTTGTTGTATTGATATGAGTATAATAAATGTTCTTATAATTATTCTTGATGCTGCTGAGTGTATCCTGCATCTTTTCAACGTCACGGTACAGCACGGTATTTCCGTCATACATAAAAGCTGCAAGTATTATTGAATTCTTATCCAGACCGTATGAATTCAGCGCAGCCGAGAGGTTGTCCTTCAGTTTGTCGTCAACGCTGACAGTCTTTTTATCCTCAACTCCCTGAGATATGTAGATGACATCGTGGCTGTTCTCATATTTCATTTCAAGAGTTACCATTTTGCCGTTGCCGAAACCGTCGAGAGCTTCCTGCATATTTTCAGCAGCCTGTTTGATCTCCTGGTTCTTTTTGTTTATATCATCGAGTTCTTTCTGGTTCTGCTCCTTTGCACGCTGTATCTCTTCCTGAGCGTCCTTCTCAGCCTGAACGACCTTTGCGTTTGCGGCATCGACTTTTTCCTGAGCTTTTTTCTCTGCATTCTGAGCAGAGTTTGAAATATTCAGCATTACCCAGAACAGCATTATCATTATTATATCCAGAAGACTTGTAAGTTCGATGATTATTCCCTTGTTCTTGCGAAATCCACCGTTCATATCTTACTCCCTGATCTCAGCGGCACGACCGCCGTTACGCTCAAGAAACAGCTGAACGTTCTTTTCGTTGTCTTCGATCTTAGCGCATACGACGCCGTCGAGTATCTTGAAGATTATCGAGAAGATAAGACCCCAGAAAGTTGATGTGAGCGCTCCGTAGAAATTGCCCTGAACGTTATCCATATCGCTTACCATTCCAAGCAGCGAGATAACTGTTCCGAGGATACCCAGAAGCGGGAAGATACCTGTAAGGTTCACAAACAGAGAATAGAGCTTTCCGGTGTGGTTTCTCATCTCAACGACATCTGTTTCTTTCAGCCGTGAGACCTCTACATCTGCTTCCTCACTTGAAGATCTTGCATCGGGAACAAAAACGGTAAGATGCAGCTTTCTGTAAAGCCTTTCGGCAGAATTTTTAGTTGAATAGTAAACAAAGCCCGTGAACACAGCCACAAGGAAAATGATGAGGTCAAAGCCCCACAGATTCATAAATATGACCGAGAAAAAGTCTTTCATCAGGCAATTCACCCCCAAACTACATAATACCACATCTTCCGCCAAAAATCAAGGCTATTTGCACTCTTTTTGCGTATTTTGCACAAAAAAAGAACTGCCGTGTTCACAGCAGCTCTTTGGATTTCTTTTTTCAGTTCTTTGCCGACTCAAATCCGCCCTTATTGAAGAACAGATCTCTGATAGCGAGTGCGCAGCCCGAAAGGAATCTGTGCTTATCCTCGATGATAGAAAGCTCTATCTTGCTTGCCACAAAAGCGCCTCCGACTTCGGTGATAGCGTTTTTGAGCTTGAGGAACTCGTTTTCGTCACGGAACTTGAAGTTATGCAGAACGATCTTCTGCGGGTTTGTGGAGAAATAAAGGTTGTTGAGCAGCACAGCGGTCAGTCTCAGACGCTCATCGAGTATCTTTACGACAGCAGGCTCGCCTTTATCGTAAGCAACATAGATCATTTCTCTTGTAACGTTGTCGAAATTGCCTCTTGCAGCTTCATAGAGGAAAGGAGTGCCTTCGGGTGAGAACACCTCTTTGATCTTTCTTCTTACAGCAGCAGGTGTAAGCTCATTTTCGACACAGCCGCGTCTTCCGCACTGACAAACGCTTTCCGAATTAGGATTGATTATCATCTTATCCACGAAATTTGTTCTGTTATCGTAGGAAATGATAGGCTCGTTGAGGTTTGTCACAACGAAATGAACGGTATTGCCATAGTGCAGGAATGCGATATTATGGCGGTTAGGGTCTTTTGTTTTCAAAAAGTCGATATTTGCCATAGCAGTACCCTTGACAGAGTTGTCAAGCACCAGCGGAAGCTGGGTATACTCTCTGATCTTAGCGATCGTTGAGGAATAGTCAGGCTCAGAGTCAACGACTTTGATGCCGAGCTTTTCATACATAGTAGGGAATATACCAAAGCCGATGCCAAGGATATTCTCCTCTGTCAGGCAGTTATCCGCAAGTATCTCTCTTATAGATGAAAGAATAAATTCCTCTATCTGCTCGTACTTTGTTTCAGCATCAGCTTCCAGGTTCCTCTTATCAAGCACTGCGCCCGAAAGAGTCGAAAGCCCAACGCTGATGTTCTGCTCCTCAATAGTGATACCGATAACGAACTTATAGTGGTGATTGATGTCGATGAGGATCTTCTTTCTTCCTCTCGGAGCTTTTTCGGTAACGTGTCTGTACTCGCCGATCTCGTGGATTATGCCCTGTTCTATCATTTCATTGGTGATGATAGTAACTGCGGCTCTTGTGAGTTCAAGTGTACCGGCGATGTCTATTCTGGATGTAGGACCTCTTGTTTTAAGTATTTTCAGGACCTGCATACGATTTCGTCTTTTCAGATCCAGCTTGCTTATTCCGTGTTGTTCCATAATTTCTATGCCTCCACGCTATGTTTTTTTATTCAGCTCATACAAGTAATTTGTTTATCCATACAACAAATTATAACAAGTAAATTTGAACTAAAAATTAACATTCGATTATGATTTAATAACACGGCATATTTTACATTTTATTAACAAGTTAAAGGATCTTATCCTCGTCAATATCGTCTTCGATCTCCTCGCCGTTGATGAGCTTTCTGAGATTTTCAAACTCCTCTGTTGAAAGAGTAACGCCCTTGCCCATTCTTGAATGATCGGGATTCCACTCTCTTATATCGTATTTCGGTTCTCTGTCGTTCCAGCTGATAAGGTTGAGTTCCTTTGTCCAGCCCTTTGCGTTTTCCGAGAGAACTCCAAGATATTCCTTGATCTCAAATTTCAATTCTGCCATTTTGATTACCTCCAAATATTTAACGGTGAACAAATCACCTTTTATTGACCCATTTGTGTATAAGATGTTTTATATCCTTTGAATATGCGATAGCATAAACAGGAACGAATATAAGAATAACGAAAATTCCGAGCAGCAGATGCACGTAGTATCCCATAAGTATGCTTGTCAGCAGTGTCAGCGTGGCAATATCAGCCAGATGCTTCTTGTATCCTATGCGAGGCAGTATCATCATAAAGTAGCTTAAAACTGCTGCGATCATACCTTGCTTCAGGAAGACGAAAACCGAAATAGCTATCAGCACAGGGTATCCGAAAGCAGGCTTTTTGATCACTGTGAATGCGGCTGCAAGCCCGATAACTATGGCTGCTGCTTCGCTGATGCCGAATATCTTCAGGTAGAAGCCTATAATGACAACTACCATTATTATCATTGTTACACAGAACCAGAAAACGTCCTTGATAAGTGAAGCGTTGTCGAAATGGTCTGCAATCTTCTTTGGCAGGAACCTGTGAAGAAGGCTGCTGAGTGATTTTGCGTTGTAAACAAAAACTATCGCATACAGTGCAAGCAGCGAAAGAACGATAAGAAGGTCGCTGGCATCTATCTCCTTGAGGAAGTCCGAAGCGGCAACGTTTATCACTGTCATTGCAACGAGCAGGATATTGCTGAATACGAGCTTTTTCCAGTCTATCCTGAACGGTATAAGCGCTCTTGAATCGAAAGATCTGACCACGAACACCGTAAAGTATGCGGCAACGGTCGAGAGCGCAGGACCGTAAAGACCTATCCTCGGAATAAGAATAAAATTAAGTCCGACATTTACTATGCCTGAGATAAGGCTTGTCACAAGAGACCGCTTTGATCTTTTCGTTGCGATATATATCGAACCCATAAAGGTCGTAAAGCAGGAAAAAACAGTCGAATAGATAAGTATCGGCGAATATCTGATACAGTCGTGGAACTCTTTACCTATCCAGACGTTCGTCAGCGGCTGGATTATCAGCAGGCAGCCGCCTGCAAGGATATAGATAAGGCTCTGGTTGAAGTCAAAGACCTTCTCGTAGAAATTATCTCTGTCTTTTGAATCGTTCTCGGTTATTGCAGACATATTCCATGCCTGTCCGAACATAAGGTAGACGGTAGCGACGATGTTAGGTATCTTATATGCCGCTGAAAGCACGCCGTTTGCGTCCTCGCCCATAATATATGTGGTCATGAACGTATCGGAGCTGTTGGTTATCAGCCATAGAAGCTGTGCAGGGATAAGCGGCACGGAATACTGAAGCATCGTGCGGATAAGATCTCTGTTCATACGCCTGCGGTCAAAATGCTCCCACAGCCTTGAAGCAAAGGTAAGGAACACTACCGAGATAAAATCGGAGAGGATTATCGCAAGCAGGTACTTGGCAACAGGTGATGCAAACACGCCGCCGATTCCGAAAAATGCGTGGTCTTTCGGGAACACTGTGAAAAACAGCACGTTGAACATCAGCGTGAAGAAAGTGGTGATTATACCGTTCACCGCAAACAGCTTTACCTTCTCCATCGCACGCACATATGTCGAATATAGCGTTTTCATACTCGACATAAAGATGTACAGGTACAAAAGCAGACCGTAATTTCCCAGATAGTTTTTTGCAAGTCCCGTCAGCGTGACTATGAACATAAGCACGCCGAAAACAGCGAGTCCGCCTAAGCATACGACATTTCCGATAGTGAATACTGCTTTTTTGTCGTAAGCCTTGTCAAGTCCGAAACGTATTACAGCTTCTGCGATGGTCATAGACGCTATCGGGATAGCCCAGTTTGCGATCTGAGTCAGCAGATCGGTGACACCAAGCTCGGACTGCGACAGTGCGTTTGTATATATAGGTATTAACAGTATGACAAGTATTTTAGAGCTGAAAGACCCTATTGCAAAGGTAAGCGTGTTTGAAAACAGCTTACGGTAGCTGCTGGGAGCTTTTGTCTTTGACATGATGATACCTCAGTTAAACAGTTTGATGATTTGACAATTCATTTTTACATTATATCATACATCGCAGGATTTTGCAATTACTTTTTTGATTAAAAAAAGAATTCGGAAAAAACGTGCAAAACTACTTGAAAAAAGTGAGAAAATAGTTTATACTATATATATGAGAGTATCACCTTTTATCAGCCCGATCACATCGGAAAGGAGAAAGTGCCTGCTATGCTATGAGGCACGGTGGAAGATATGTCAAAGAAATTAAAGGTTTGCTTAATTGTTTTTGTATCTGTATTTGCTGCGGCTTTTGCGGCTAATATCATCACGGAAATATTCAAGACGAAACTGAATAAGTATTATTCAGTCAATTGAGTAAGTAAAACGGAGATCACATACGCTGTGGTCTCCGCTTTTTATAATTGGGCATTGAAACGTTCTTATTCTCGATTCTTCTGTTTGGATATTGTCTGCGGAGTCTCTTATCTAAAAGAGTTTCCCCCGATAATAATTTAAAGGCAGAACCTGTGGCTGCCGATAACTGTTACGACCTGACGTGAACGGATAAAAGAATTACTCGTTTTTGCAGGGTTGTAGTAATAAATGCAGCCGCTTGTCGGATCCCAGCCGTTGAGAGCATTTCTTGCAGCTTTATATGCTGAATCGGATACAGGCTGGTTGAACTGACCGTCGGTAACCGCCGTGAAAGCGCTTTTCTGGTAGATGACCCCCGAAAGAGTATCGGGGAAAGACGGGTGTTCGATCCTGTTGAGTATAACTGCACCGACTGCAACTTGTCCGACATATGGCTCTCCACGGGCTTCTGCGGAGATTATCCTTGCAAGCAGAGATATATTAGCCTGAGTTGCAGCGGGAACAGTTCCAATGCTTATTCCAAGCGCTTTGAGCGTCAGCGGGCCTGCTATGCCGGTCTGAGAAATGCCTTGCTGTTTCTGAAAAGCGATGACGGCTTTCCGGGTTATTTCGCCGTAATAGCCCGTAACATCAGACTTGAAAAGCCCTCTCTCCTTGAGCTTTTGCTGTATAGCACGAACTTCAGCGCCTCTCGAACCTACCTGCGAGATGGTGGGAATACTATTTTCAGTCCTGATATTGAAAGAAAGACAGGATACTATCGTTAATACTGCAACTATCACCGCTGCTCGTAAATGCACTCTTCGGGTGTGTTTTTTCATCTTATGACCTCCTTGAGTCTGATATTAGTAATCTCTGCAAAACCGCTGAAATTATTCTTTTTTTCGCTATTTTTGACGAATCATTGTTCATTTTATACAAAATGGATAAGCTGTATCAGGCTGAGTTGTTGATAACGACAAATTATTAAAAGTTAAAAAAATCTGTTGACAAACGTGAAGTAGCGTGATATAATATATAGGCACTCTCCCGAAAGGG
>CAMZIK010000034.1 GCA_947307175.1 uncultured Clostridia bacterium | reverse complement strand
AAGTTTTATCCATTCCACCTGCATAGCAGGTGGTTTTTTTATTGGTATAAAAAAAACGGAGGAGCAGAAACGCTTCTCCGTTTTATTGTTATTTCCAAAAGAGTTTTACTATAAAGATCAGAATTCGATCTTCTTTTCGATATAAGCGGTAAGGTCTTCTATCTTTATGCGCTCCTGCTGCATTGTATCTCTGTCACGGACAGTAACGCAGCCGTCCTCAACAGACTCGAAGTCATAGGTAACGCAAAGAGGAGTACCGATCTCGTCCTGTCTTCTGTAACGCTTACCGATAGAGCCTGTCTCGTCGTAATCTACGCTGAACTTCTTGGCGAGCATATCGTATACTTCGCCTGCCTGCTCTGCGAGCTTCTTTGAGAGAGGCAGAACACAAGCCTTGAAAGGAGCAAGTGCAGGGTGGAAACGCATAACTGTTCTTACGTCAGGCTTGTCCTCCGTTCCGAGGTTCTCCTCGTCATAAGCCTCAACGAGAACTGTCAGGAACAGTCTTTCAACACCGAGTGACGGCTCGATAACGTAAGGAACGTATCTTTCGTTGGTCTCAGGGTCGAAGTAGTCAAGGGTCTTTCCGCTGGTGTTGATGTGCTGTGTGAGGTCGTAGTCCGTTCTGTCAGCTACGCCCCAGAGCTCGCCCCAGCCGAATGGGAAGAGGTATTCAAAGTCTGTTGTTGCCTTTGAATAGAAGCAAAGCTCCTCAGCGGAGTGGTCACGCAGTCTGAGGTTTTCCTCCTTGATGTTAAGAGAAAGCAGGAAGTTCTTGCAGAAGCTTCTCCAGTATTCAAACCATTCAAGGTCTGTGCCAGGCTTGCAGAAGAACTCAAGCTCCATCTGCTCAAACTCTCTTACACGGAAAATGAAGTTACCCGGAGTTATTTCGTTTCTGAATGATTTTCCGACCTGAGCAACGCCGAAAGGTACTTTTCTTCTGGTCGTTCTCTGGATATTTGCAAAGTTTACGAAAATGCCCTGTGCAGTTTCGGGACGCAGATAAAGCTCTGCCTTTGAGTCCTCGGTAACGCCCTGGAAGGTCTTGAACATAAGGTTGAACTGTCTGATGTCGGTAAAGTTATGCTTGCCGCAGCTTGGGCATGGGATATTCTTTTCCTTGATGTAGTTCATCATCTGCTCGTTTGACCAGCCTGCAACGTTTGTGCCGTCAAAGTCTTCGATAAGATTATCGGCTCTGTGTCTTGTCTTGCACTCCTTGCAGTCCATAAGCGGATCTGAGAAGCCGCCGAGGTGACCGGAAGCTACCCATGTCTGCGGGTTCATGAGAATTGCGGAGTCAAGACCAACGTTGTACTTGTTTTCCTGAATGAATTTCTTTCTCCATGCAGCTTTGATGTTGGTCTTCAGCTCAACGCCGAGCGGACCGTAATCCCAGGTATTTGCAAGACCGCCGTAGATCTCGCTGCCCGGATAAACGAAGCCTCTGCCTTTGCAAAGTGCAACTATCTTGTCCATTGTCTTTTCGGAATTGTTCATTTTTCATTCTCCTTACAAATTATACTTTCACTTTCTATTTGAATGCTTTCAACGTGATACCAGTGCAGTCCGACCGTTGTATGATTGGGGGAAACCCTTTTGGAGAAGGGTTATCCCCCAAACCCCTTTCCTAAACCTTTTATTTCTTTTTCGTTATTGGGGTTTACAACCTCAATAACGAAAAAGGAGTAGGGTTCAAAAACAGAGTTGAGAAATGACACTTCTCTAAAAAGAGCATCTCAATCATATAATGAACGAATTACATTGATATTATATTGACAGCACCCAAATAAAAAGCGAGATTATATTCTGATACCTAATTTTATCGCATCAGTACAGCTTTGTCAAGCGCTCTTATTCTCTGATCTGTCCGTCGCCTGTGATAAGATATTTGGTCGTTGTCATCTCGGTCAGGCCCATTGGTCCTCTTGCGTGAAGCTTCTGGGTCGAAATGCCTATCTCTGCGCCAAGTCCAAACATATCGCCGTCTGTGAACCTCGTTGAGCAGTTTACATAGACCGCTGCTGCGTCAACACGCTTCTGGAACTCGGTGGCTGCAAACAGGCTCTCGGTCACGATGCACTCGGAATGTCCTGTTGAGTATTTCTCGATATGCTCCAGCGCCTGTGCAAAGTCGTCAACGACTCTTATTGCGATTATGTAATCAAGGAACTCTGTTGCATAGTCGTCCTCATCGGCAGGTGTTACGTTATCACTTCCAAGGATATAAGCCGTGATCTCGTCGCCTCTTATCTCGACGTTATGCTCATCAAGACGCTCCTTGAGCATCGGCAGGAATTTCTCTGCAACGCTTTTATGAACAAGGCAGGTCTCAACTGCGTTGCACACACTCGGTCTTGAAGTCTTGCCGTTATCAACGATGTCAACAGCCATTTTCAGATCAGCCGACTGGTCAACATAAACGTGGCAGTTGCCCGTTCCCGTCTCGATAACAGGGATAGTTGAGTTCTGAACAACAGCCTGTATCAGCCTTGCGCCGCCTCTTGGGATAAGCAGGTCGATATAGCCGTTTGCTTTCATCATTTCGACTGCAAGCTCCCTTTCGGTGTTGCTGACAAGCTGTATAATATCCGGGTCAAGCCCTGCACAGCTTACAGCCTTGCGCATAAGCTCAACAAGTATCATATTTGAATTGATCGCTTCTTTGCCGCCTCTGAGAATGCAGCAGTTTCCGCTTTTAAGGCAGAGTATCGCAGCATCTACTGTAACGTTAGGTCTTGCCTCATAGATGATGCCTATAACGCCCATAGGAACGCGCACTTTTCTGATGCTCATGCCGTTTGGTCTTACCGAACCCGAAACGACTTCGCCGATAGGATCAGCAAGTGCGGCGAGCTTTTCACAGCCCTGTGCCATGCCTTCAATCCTGTCCTCGTTGAGTTTAAGTCTGTCGATAAGAGACTCACTCATTTTTCTTGCACGAGCGTTCTGAATATCAATATTGTTTGCCTCGATGATCTCCGCTTTGCAGCGGCGCAGAACAAAAGCGATCTCAAGCAGCGCATCGTTTTTCTCCATTGTTGAAGCGGTAGCGATCCTGCCTTTGCATGCCTGCGCTTTCATTCCCAAGTCCTGAATGTAGCCCATTAAAGTTCCTCCGTTCTATATGTTTTGATGTAATTACTGTATATTATGTCAAGCGTTTGTTGCGCCTGCCTGAAACACTGTGCCGACGGTCGTATCATCGAATACTTTGTAGAGATTGTCAGGGTGTCTGCCGTTGATTATCACAAGGTCGATGCCTGCTGCATTTGCTATCTCGGCAGCTCTTATCTTGGTCGCCATTCCGCCGGAGCCGAACTTTGAGCCTGCGCCGCCCGCAACAGCGATGATGTCGTCGGTTATCTCCTCAACGACAGGGATAAGCTGTGCATCGTCGTTCTTTTTCGGGTCTTTGTCAAACAGTCCGTCGATGTCGGACATTATTATCAGCAGGTCAGCCTCCGAGATGACCGCAACGTTTGCGGCGAGCGAGTCGTTTTCGCCCATTTCAAGCTCCAGCTCGTCGATAGCCACCGTGTCGTTTTCGTTGACAACAGGGATAACGTTGCTCTGGATAAGTCTTCTTATCGCATTCTGAACATTGACTTTACGCTCTTCGAGCAGCACGAACTTTGTCAGCAGCAGCTGTGCAACTGTAAGACCATATTCACCGAACAGCTTGTCATACATATACATCAGCTCGCACTGACCGACAGCGGCACAAGCCTGTTTTGTGGGTGTGTCCTTTGGCTTTTCGGCAAGTCCGAGCTTGCCTGCGCCAAGGCCCACCGCACCGCTTGAAACAAGGATTATCTCCTTGCCCTCATTCTGCAGGTCTGCGAGAATCTTGACGAGCTTTTCGACACGTCTTATATTGAGTCTGCCTGTTTTGTGGTGGGTAAGCGTTGATGTGCCTATCTTGACCACGACTCTTTTCTTTTTTCTCATATCTATCATTTTTTTCACCGATTCTGTTAGTATAAAATATTTATTGGTGGTATTTCGCATTGTGTTGTGAGCGGATGGTTGGGGTAGTTCTTCTGAGTAGGTTTTTCCTCCAGCTATTTATTCACAACATTCTGCGGATTGCCGTCGATATAGTGCTTTATGTTGTCGGCAACTATCGTAAGCAGTCTTTCCCTTGTCTGCTTGGGCGCCCATGCGATATGCGGTGTGATCGTGCAGTTTTTGCAGCCGCGCAGCGCACAGTCCTCCTGCATCGGTTCGAGTGTAAGCACGTCGATGCCTGCTCCTGCTATACGTTCGCTGTTCAGTGCATCTTCAAGGTCTTTTTCATTGACCACGCCGCCCCGTGAGGTGTTGACAAGGTAGACCGTCTTTTTCATTTTTGCTATCGTATCTTTGTTTATAAGCTCTCTTGTCTGCTCGGTCAGCGGACAGTGCAGAGTTATAACATCTGAGTTTTCAAGCAATTCATCAAGCGAACAAGCCTTTGCATTTTCGTCCACCCTTGCGGGAGTCCTCGTATAAACAAGCACGTTCATACCGAATGCCTTTGCTATCTGTGCGACCTTCTTTCCGATGTCGCCATAGCCTATTATGCCTATGGTCATTCCCTCAAGCTCAAAGGTAGGTATGCCGAAATAGGAAAACAGCTTGTAGTTCACCCAGGCGCCGTTATCAACTTCGTCTGCATATTCCCTTATCTTGTTGAAATGGTTGAGTATCAGCGCAAAGGTATGCTGTGCCACAGAGTTCGTTGAGTAAGCAGGCACGTTGCAGACAACAGCGCCGTGGCGGGTCGCCGCCTCGGTGTCAACGTTGTTGTAGCCCGTTGCAAAAAGTCCGACATATTTAAGGTTCGGACATTTTGAAAATACCTCCTCGGTGATAAGGCACTTATTGCATATCACAGCATCTGCATCGCCTATCTTTTCGGCTATCTCGCTGTTAGGCGTGAAACCGTAGACACTGCACTCTCCGAGACCGGTTATGCAGTCAAGCGAAACGTCGTTTCGGGAGACAGTTTCAGAATCAAGTATCACTATCTTCATTCGCTTCACCCTCTGTCTGCTGCGCTTGCGCAGCCTCTGCGGCAGCTTTTAAGGCTTTTTTCTTTTTGCTTTCCAGAACTGCAAAGGTTATCGCCGCACCAAGCAGAAGACCTTCCATGACCGCAAGTATGATAACTGCGGTGGAATTGTTGAAAAACTGCATCATAAGTGTTGCATCAATGGCAAGCATCATGAAAACATAATGGACCGATCGTTTTCTGTATATCTCCAGAGCATATACAATAGTGGCTATTATGCAGAATATCATGTGTGCCTTGAACGGCAGCGGTACATATACATTCTGCATCTGGTCTGTTGCAAAAATCATGGTTTTCGTCCTTTCGGAAAAATCTATCATATCATTATACCACGTTATAAACGATTTTTCAATACCTGTGAGCAATTTTTAAAGCTTTGTCATAAAAGAAAAGCCATACAAAGAAAATCACTTCCCTGTATGGCTCGTAAAAATGTCTTATGCTCTTACATCCGAGGCTTTAACAAAGCCGAATTTCCTTGTGCCCTTTGCAGTTCTGAAATCGGAAACATAGTACCATCTGACGCCTTTTACGGTCACAGAACTCTCTATGTATATCGTCGTTCCGCTGGGCATTGCCCACATATGCGAGGCATCATCGTATGGTGCTATCGTGATCGGCGCACGGGATGTGGTAACAACAGCTTTTGAACCGCTGCCCGATTCGTTAGGAGTCTGCCTGTAAATGACTGCGGCAACGCTTTTGGCATTTGTCTGGCAGCCGTCGAGTGAGTTAGTTCCGTAACGGGAATAAAGTGAACGGAACTCGGAAACGCAGTCAAAATATATCATTGACAAGCAGCCGTCTATCAGCGAGCTGCAGGGAACATACTCAAAGTTATTATAGTATCTGCCTGCACCGAGGCACTGTATCTTGATTATCAGATCGCTGAATTTTTCGCCGACTTTTGCGTTCTCACCGAGATAGCCGCCCTGAAAAACGCAGATCGAATCAAAATTATTTCCTTTTTCAAATGCGCTTCTTACGCTCGCCGAATTGCTGATCCCGTTATAGCAGATCAGAACGTTGGGGAAATAGTCGCTGGTGATGCCTACGCTGCCCACGCCGTTGGGGACATTGCCTCGGGTCGTGGTCTTATAATTGTTTCCGATCATCGCTTTTATCTGATTTGTCGTCATGGTCGCAAGCTTGGAGGCTGCGATCACAGAGATGTTTGCAGGTTTTGATGCAGTTGTTGTCGCTTTCGTGGTGGTAGTTGTGGTGGTCGCTTTGGAAGTTGTAGTATCCGTTTCTTTTTTTGTGCTGGTCGTTGTGGTCTCGGAAGGCTTTTCTGTGGTCTTTTTTGTAGTTTCTTTCTCAGTTTCCTTTGTAGTTTCCGAGGTAGTTGTCGTATCAGCAGTTGTAGACTCAGAGGTCGTTTCGGCTGAGCTTTCAGATGAACTGTCATCTGTCACGAAGCCGCCGTGATTTGAACTGTCCGTGTCCGACTGTGTCTGTATCTTATCTTCTTCCGAGAAGAACATAAAGAAAAGCCCGACTCCGAAAAGTATTCCGCACAGCGCCGCTAAAGTAAGTATTACAGGCGCTTTTGAGCCTTTGACTTTATTTGTGCCTGACAGAGGCTGACCGCAGCGTTCACAGATATTTCCGCTGTTCTGGTTATACCCGCAGCGTGGACAAAGCATACACAACCCTCCTGAAAAACGATAGGCGCAGCCATAAGATACGCCTGACTGCATACAGTATAGCACAATATTCCCCAAAAATCAATATATTTGCGCAAAACAAAAAAGCCGACCTATTGGTCAGCTTTCTTTTTGAACACGATAAGTTTGCTTATAACATAATTGAGTATCAGCACAACTATGTTTGCGAATATCTTTGTCACCCAGTAGTTTATGTCCATAAGGTCGTAGCCCAGCCACATTATTCCCATTTCCACAAAGAGAGTAAACAGCCTTCCGCCGTAGAATGATACCATTTCGGCAAATATGCCTTTTTTGCCTTTGGCGTTTGAATCGAACACCCAGATGCGATTTGTGATATACGCAAACGTAACGGCGCATATCCATGATATTGCCGTGCTGATCGTCGAGACAGGGGCTTTGCCCAAGCCTGCGTTCTCAAGCAGGTGCTTTGAAATTCCTGCTGTAACAAAGCTCACCGCCGTTGTCAGCACGCCGAAGAACAGATACATAAGCACTTCCCTGTTCTTCTGGAAAAACGGCTCGAACCAGCGGAATATTTTCAGATGTACCAGCTTGTCGAAAATATCCGGCTGTCTTTGTTGTTCACTCATCACTATTCTCCGTTCGTATCATTTCGATCATCTTGTCAAGGTCTGAAAGCATCACCAGCTCCGAGCACTTCCCTCTGAGCTTTGCGCTTCCCTTCAGACCCTTTATGTACCACTGCACGTTTTTGCGAGCTTCCTTCATTCCCTGCTTTTCGCCTTTATATTTGCATATCAGCTCGCAGTGCTTTTTCATCACGGCTATCTTTGTTTCAAGGTCGGGTTCGGGGATCATCTCTCCATTTCCGAGATAGCGCCTTACCTGCTCAAACACCCACGGTCTGCCGTAAGAGCCTCTGCCTATCATCACAAGGTCACAGCCCGTATAATCATACATTTTCTTTGCGCTCACGCCGTCAAAAACATCACCGTTTCCGAACACGGGAATACTAACCGCCTGTTTTACGGCTCTGATAATATCCCAGTCTGCTTTGCCCGAATAGAACTGAGTTCTTGTTCTGCCGTGACATGCTATCGCCGAAACACCTGCCTGTTCAAGCATTTTTGCGAACTCGGCTGCATTTTTGCTCTGCTCGTCCCAACCTGCACGAAATTTGACCGTAACAGGACACTGCGCATTCTTCACGACCTCTTTCGCTATCTCAAAAGCTCTTTCAGGGTCTTTCATCAGAGCGCTGCCGCTGCCGTTTGAGACTATCTTGGGAACGGGGCAGCCCATATTGATGTCTATGATGTCGGGCTTGAATTTGTTGAGCATATACGCTGCCTTGCCCATATAATAGCTTTCCTCACCGAAAAGCTGCAAAGCATATGGTCTTTCCTCAGGTTCTATCTCGCAGAGCCTTGCAGTCTTTTTGTCTCCGAAACACAGACCTTTTGAGGAGATCATCTCACTCACCAGATAACTTGCCCCGAACTGTTTGCACATCAGCCTGTAAGCCTTGTCTGCGACCGAAGCCATAGGCGCAAGGGCAGCTGTTTTCTCTATCGTGACGCTGCCGATATTTATTATCTGCTTATCACTCATCTTTTTTTCCGAACATACGGTAATACTGCACTATGTTATACTCATTGCGTATGTCTGTTGTCTTTTTGTCGTCGCTGTTTATATCGAACCATTTTTCATCTGAATTCATATATCCGAACATGCTGATTACAGGCAGAGTCTCTCTTACCTTTTCAAGCTCCTGCTGATACGGCGAGAGAGGAAGTCCTGCGACTTTCATGACTTCATTTGAGAGGTAGTTAAGGCTCATCTGCCTTATCTCCTTTGACTCTGTTCCTCTGTTGCTCCAGATCATGAACGGTGTCTGATGCAGTCTTGAGTAGGTAGCCGTTGAAAGAGTTGAAACGTCCTGTCCGTAGAGCGCCTCGGTAAAGTCCATAATATGCGGGAAATGGTCGCCGAACATAACGATGACAACTTCTCTGTCGTATTTTCTGAAGTATTCAACAAGGTCTCCGAAAGCCTTATCTGAAAGATAGATCGAGTCAAGATAGATGCTTGCCTCATCGTTGTCTATGCCCTGTATCTCGATATTGTGCGGAGTCGTTTTTCTGTTGTTTGGAGTATAGTCTCCATGGTTCTGCATCGTAGTTGTCCAGATGAACAGTGATTCGTCCCTGTCTTTGTTAGCGTTTACCGTGTTCTTGATACACTGGAACACCGTTTCGTCTGAGATATTGCTGTTGACCTCCTTGACAGGAGTGATCCTCTCATGGCACTTATATACAGCCTGATCGAACTGGAGATACTTATACGCATTTTCAAGATTCCACAGACCCGGTCTGCACGGTGTCACAGCCATGGTGTAGTAGTTCTGCTCGTTGAGATAAGACACAAGGCTTTCCTGTTTTCCTTCAATATACTGCGTGAATGCAGCACTTCCGGCAGGCAGGAATCCCATTGTGTTTCCCGAAAGGAACTCATACTCCGAGTTGCAGGAGTATCCGCCGTAAGCAGATACCGTCACATAGCCGTATACCGCCTCATGCTTGAGCGCATTGAAGCAAGGCATATAGTCCTTGTCGGTCTTCAGCTCCCCTATGTGCTTGAAATCTGCGAACGATTCGTTCATAATGCCGATGATTATAGGCTTCTTATCTTTTTCAGCCTTTTCGGTCTCGTATTCGGAGAGTATCTCAACGGCTTTATCGTCGGAGTAGCCGTCGGGTTTGTAGACATGGTTATACATTCCGTCAAAGTAGAACATCAGGTTGTAGCCTACGTTTGAATAGGTCAGCTTGTTCTCGCTTCCCGAAAAGTTCATGATGATATATCTGTTCTTGATGCCCAGATCATAAGCGAACTTTCCGACAAAGACCATTACCAAGCAGCATACAGCCGCACTCACAGCGGAGATTATCCTTGTTTTTGCGCTTGCCGGCGCTATCTTTACCTTGATGAAAATAAAGATCATCACAAGAACGTTGACTATCGCATAGATAGGCATAAGAGCAAAGGTGAACTGATAGAGGTCGCTCGCTTCTTTTGCGGATTCGATGTTGAAAATATCCGAGAACTGTATCGGTGATCCTCTGAACAGATATATGTAAAACTGCATAAATCCGTAGAATGCAAAGAATCCGTTGATTATACCGAACCAGATCTTAGGGTTTGAGAATATCGCAAGACCGATAAGGTAAAGCGCCATGCAAAGCACTATTCCCAGAAGCGAATACAGCGCATTTGCCTTTATCGGAGGCGAACCCATGATAAGATCGGGCATGAGCATGGAGTTGAACGAGAAGATAAGCGCAAAAACGAATCTGTTTACAGGCTCGCCGACCTTCTTTTTTCCTCTGCATTTGAGGAACACACGGATAACCTGCACGAGATCCAGCGCAGCAAACACGCCCGCAGGGATCATACCCCACTTTATCCACGCATATTTCTCCTTCTGATTGCCGTAATAGTCAAGGGAGATCATTCCCCAGACAAAAAACGGGAAAAGCAGCATATATATCGTGAAAGCATAACCCATATACTTTTCCGACGGGATAAAGCCCCGTGTCAGAAAGTTTTTCTTCTTTATTTCTTTAACTTCTATTTCTTCTGCATTCTCGGCAGACTCTGTTTTCTCAGCAGACTCTGCATTTTCGGCGGTGTTTTCTGTTTCTTCCGAAGCAGCCTGTTCGTCCTGAACTTGCTCGGCAGCCGTTTCAAGCTCGTCTGTCAGCGTTTTTTCGTCGCTCATAATACTCTCCTTCCGTAAGTTAGCTCTAACTACACAATACACGGATATTGTACCACAAACCTCACGCTTTTTCAAGATTTATTTTAAAATAATCCCACAAAAGCGCAGAATAAACAAAAAAACGACCTTTTCAAACGTGGTTTTTCACATCAGAAAAGGTCATTGATTACTATTGGGAACATATTTTAAAATGTCGCTTATCTCACATTCGAGGTAATCGCAGATCCTCGCAAGAACGGGCAGGTCAATGCGCGCGACCTTGTTGTTGCAGTAGCTGTTGAGCTGGGTGTGGCTAACATCACAGTGTTTTATTATCTTATACTTGCTGATCCCCTTTTTCTTTCGGTATTCGTCAAGGGTAATAATCACTTTGCCCGCCATTTTCTCACCGCCTTTAATAAAAGTATAATCTATCAGGTGATAAAATCAAAGGTCATAAAATATTAGGGCAAATATATTACATATACTATTGACATTTGCAAGCAAATTATGTATAATATTTATATGGATATTTGTCCAAATCTAAGGAGGTATAAAATATGGATACAGCAATTATTGTTTATTTACTTATTGGTTTGCTTGAACTTATCCTTATCATCGCAATTGCTCAGACAGCCGATAACACCAAAAAAATGAAAAAATCGCTTGATGAAATCAAAGAACAGTTGAATGTTATTATCAACCAAAATGCCTCTAAACCGAATTCTACACCAAATTCGTTCAATTCATATTCTCAGGCTAACAATTCCTCTAAAGGCGGTTCATGGAACTGCAAATGCGGCGCAAGAGTGTACAATTCCGATATTTGCAGGAACTGCGGTGCAAGCAGAGACGACCAGTAAAACGTCAAACCGATTATTGTTAATAAAATTATCCTTGTTCACTCAAAAAATCTGTGCTATAATCAATATCAGCATCGAAAGGTGCTGATATTTTTTATTTCGAGGCAAGCCCTTGAAAAAAACCATAGTAAAGGAAAGTTGCTTATGGATCACGAATATGTGCTGATACTTGATTTTGGCGGACAGTACAACCAGCTCATCGCAAGGCGTGTGCGTGAATGCAGCGTTTACTGCGAGGTCAAGCCCTACAACAAGATCACCCTTGACGAGATAAAGGCTCTCTCGCCAAAGGGCATCATCTTCACCGGCGGACCGCAGAGCGTCTACGGCGAGGGCGCTCCCAGCGTTGACAAGGGCATTTTTGAGCTTGGCGTGCCTGTTCTGGGCATATGCTACGGCTCACAGCTTATGGCGCACGTTCTCGGCGGAAAGGTGCAGACCTGCGAATCAAGCGAATACGGCAAGACAGAGACAGAGTTTGACGGTTCCTGCGAGCTGTTCAAAATCGACGGCTTGGGCGCAAAGAACACCGTCTGGATGAGCCACACCGACTATATCAGCGATATACCGCAGGGCTTTAAGATCACTGCACATACCGAGCACTGCCCGGTCGCAGCTATGGCAAATGCCGAGAAAAAGCTGTATGCTGTGCAGTTCCACCCCGAAGTTAATCACACCGTTCACGGCACGGATATGATAAGCAATTTTGTAAGGAATGTCTGCGGCTGCAAGGGCGACTGGACAATGGGCAACTACGCTCAGACAGCTATCAGGCAGATTAGAGAAAAGGTCGGCAGCGGAAAAGTTCTGCTGGCACTTTCGGGCGGAGTTGATTCGTCTGTTGCGGCTGCGCTGCTTTCAAAGGCGGTCGGCAATCAGCTGACCTGCATTTTCGTTGACCACGGGTTTATGCGCAAAAACGAGGGTGACGAGGTCGAGGCAGCTTTCAAGGACTGGGATATAAACTTTGTAAGAGTAAACGCAAAAGAGCAGTTCATGAATAAGCTCAGAGGCGTGAGCGAGCCTGAAAGCAAGCGTAAGATAATCGGCGAGGAGTTCATCAGAGTTTTCGAGCAGGAAGCCAAGAAGATAGGCGCTGTCGATTACCTCGTTCAGGGAACTATCTATCCCGATGTTATCGAGTCGGGAAGCGGCGATGCAGCCGTTATCAAGTCTCACCACAACGTTGGCGGTCTGCCTGATTACGTTGATTTCAAGGAGATAATCGAGCCTCTGAGAATGCTCTTCAAGGACGAGGTAAGAAAACTCGGCACGGAGCTGGGTCTTTCGGATACTCTCGTCTGGAGACAGCCGTTCCCTGGACCTGGACTTGCGATAAGAATTATCGGCGAGATAACCGATGAGGGTCTTGAAGTGCTTCAGGACGCCGACTACATCTTTCGTGAGGAGATCGCAAAGGCTGGCTTTGACAAGAGCATAAACCAGTACTTTGCGGTGCTGACAAATATGCGCTCTGTCGGCGTTATGGGCGATTTCAGAACGTATGACTATACACTTGCGCTGAGAGCTGTGACGACGACAGACTTTATGACCGCAGAGTTTGCAAGGATACCGTATGAGGTGCTTGAGGTCTGCGCAAGCCGTATCGTCAACGAGGTCAAGAACATTAACAGGGTAGTTTACGACATCACCACCAAGCCGCCCGCTACTATCGAATGGGAATAATATCAACTTAACGAGCTGTCCGATCTGCTGAGGTCGGTCAGCTCTTTTTTTCTGCCACCTGCACAAAACGGTTGAAAATACCCAAAAAGTGTGCTATACTCTCTCATAGAACGATAACGATAAACTCGAAAGGAGAGAGTTTTTCATGATAAAGGTTTTTTCGGACAGCACATGTGATCTGTCGGACGAGCTTCTGAAAAGATATGACATCACGCTGCTGCCGCTTTACATCATACTCGGAGAAAAGCAGTTCAAGGACAGGGTGAACATCACGCCGCAGGACATTTTCAAGTGGTCGGACGAGCATAAGACCACACCAAAGACCTCGGCGGCGTCGGTCGATGACATAATCGAAAAGATAAAGCCCGTGCTTGATGCAGGCGATGAGATAGTTGCTTTCTCCATATCGCTTGAAATGTCCAACATGGGCAACGTTATCCGCCTTGCAGCGCAGACCCTTGACGCTGAAGACAGGGTGCATTACATCGACTCCCGAAATCTTTCGACAGGCATCGGACACCTTGTCGTTGAAGCGGCGGTAATGGCTCAGCAGGGAAAAAGCGCTGACGAGATAGTGAGCGAAATTAATAAGCTTATCCCGAAAGTTCGTGCAAGCTTTGTCGTCGATACTCTGACCTATCTGCACAGAGGCGGCAGATGCGGCGGACTTGCGGCGCTGGCGGGCAGCGTTCTTCGTCTGCACCCGAAGATAATGGTCAAGGACGGCGTTATGGGCGCAGGCAAAAAGTACAGAGGCAAGTACAGCGAGATAATCCTGAACTATGCAAAAGAAATGGAGCCTGAGCTTTTAAAGGCAAAGCCCGACAGGGTTTTCGTCACCCACCCGCCCTGCGACCAGAAGACCGTAGATGCAGTGTGCGATTATCTCAGGGGACTGAACTATTTCGGCGAGGTGCTCGACACCGAAGCAGGCGGCGTTATCTCGTCCCACTGCGGTCCCGGCACCCTCGGCGTGCTGTATATTGAGGGAGAATAGGAAAGGAGAAATATAAATGGCTGTACCAAAGTATTACGAGTTTTTTCCTTGTGTTATCCGCTTTCTAAGCGATGGAAAAACACATACAACCAAAGAAATCATTGAGTATTGCTCAAAAGAATTCAATTTAACCGATGAAGATAAAAATGAAAGAACGTCATCAGGTCAATTAACGTATGTCGGAAGAATTACATGGGCAACCGTATATTTGAAAAAAGCTGGACTTGCGATAAGCTCCAAACGAGGCTATTTAGCTATCACCGAACAAGGGCAGATTGCCTATAAAAACGGTGCAGAAAAAGTAAATCGGGAATATCTTAATCAGTTTGATTCCTTCAAAGAGTTTAAAGGAAGAACCGGTAACAAAAAAGAGAAACATCAAATCGAAGATGATATTAAAGATGATGAAAGCCCCGAAGAAATGCTTGATACGGCTGTAAAAAAGCTGAACGCTTCGCTTGCAGATGACATTCTTGAAGAAATAATGAAAATAAGCCCTTATAGTTTTGAAAAGCTTGTTGTTGACCTTTTATTCAAAATGGGTTATGGAAAACCAAAGGACAACCCCGAGGCTGTTACGCAAAAATCGGGCGATGAAGGCATTGATGGCATCGTGAGCGCAGACAAGTTCGGATTTGATGCTATTTATATTCAAGCTAAGCAATGGAAAACCGACAGCACAGTAAGCAGACCCGAGATACAAAAATTCTTAGGCGCACTTGCAGGACAGGGCGCAACAAAAGGTATTTTCATTACTACTGCGCAATTCTCCAAAGAAGCAAAAGCATTTGCTGACAAACAGCTACACAGCAAGATAATTCTTGTTGACGGACAGGAACTTGCAGAACTGATGATAGAGTACAATCTCGGAGTTTCAACAAACAGAGTATATGAAGTCAAGCGCATTGACACAGATTACTTTAATGAATATGAGTAAACAAAAGGGGGTGTTGCAACCGCAGCACCCCCTTTTGCTTTATTTGCGTTTCTTCCTTTTTACAAGCTTCTCCGAGTTGATTATAACTATATCTCCTTCGCAGAGCTTTAAGTTATCCGTTGCAAGCACGGTAAGCTCGTCACGGATAATGATATAAACATTCGTGTCGTACTCATTTTTCAGCTCCGCAATGCTGAGTCCTGCAAGCTTGTTCTCACCCGTGACCAGTATCTCGCCCACCTTGTCGATGTCGGTGTGCAGGGTGTCCGAGTTCTGCTCTTTCTGGTACTGCTCAACAAATCCTGCGCTGATGATACCTGTGGGGATAGCGACCACTCCGACTCCGAGGAACGCTATAACTATCGCCATTATCTGACCGACAACAGTTATCGGGTATATGTCGCCGTAGCCGACGGTCAGCATAGCCGAAACGCTCCACCAGATGCCCGAAAAAGCGTTCTCGAAAACATCGGGCTGCGCCTCATGCTCGACGCTGTAAATGCCAAGCGAAGACGCAAGCATAAGTATCAGGATAATGAATACCGATGAAAAGATCTGATTCCTCTTGCTGTAAAGCACGTTCTTGATGATGTTGAACGAATCGTACTGCGAATTTATTCTGAACAGGTGGAATATCCTCACGACCCTGAGCATTCTGAACACGACAAATCCCGTGAGGAAAAACGCAGGGATTATCGTCAGCAGGTCAACGACGCCGTCAAACGAGAAAAGGAATCTTAAAACGGCAGCGCCCTTGCTTTTGTCGGGATAGAGAAAATCCGCCGTAGCGATGCGGAAAAGATATTCCACGCAGAAAAATCCGACCGTCACATATTCGATGACCTTGAATACATCGTGATATGCGGACATAGAAGAAAATGTCTGCAGAAACATCGCAGTGATATTCGTAAAGATGACCAGCACCAGAATTATGTCAAACGCCATGCTCGGTGCGTCATCTTTTTTGCTTATCTGCATTATCTCAAAGATACGTTTTCTCAAAGCCTATGCCTCCTGCCTGTCGAGCTTTATGCTGATGCGGTCTATCTTCTGCTCGTCTTCCATTTTTACTGTTATCTCAAACGGCGGACAAAGAATACATTCTCCGTCTTCGGGTATCCTGTCAAGCATATCCATGACCCAACCGCCCATAGAGATCATGTCGGTCTGTATCGTGTCCTCGTCAAGCTCCATCCGTTCAAGGAAATCGCTTACCGAAAGCTCTGGGGAGATCTCAACGCTGCCGTCAGCACGCTTTATAAAGCTTGTGTCGTCACCGTCGCTCTCGTCGTATATCTCTCCGACAAGTTCTTCAATTATATCCTCCAGCGTGCAGATGCCTTCCGTTCCGCCGTACTGGTCAAGCACGACCGCAAGGTGAACCTTAGCTTTCTGCATTTTTTTGAGTGCCTCGGAGATGCGTATAGTCTCGCTGATATACACAGGCTTTTTCATTATATCAACAAGAGTTTTCTTCTTTTTGCCGAGATACAGCTCAAAGAGATCCGACTGATGCACTACGCCGATAATATGGTCGATGTCCTTTTCGTAGACGGGAAGCCGGCTGTATTTTGTGGAGATGAAAAGCTCTTTTACCTTTTCAAGACTGTCGCCCGCTTCCACCGCTTCAACGCTGACTCTGGGAACAAGTATCTTGTCTATGGTTATCTCGTCAAACTCCAGCGCTGAACGCACAAGGTCAGACTCCTGCTCTTCAAGAACGCCCTCGTCCTCGATCTCATCGATGATATATTTCAGCTCCTCCTCGGTGATAGTCGGTTCTTCCTTTTTCTTTCCTGCAAGCTTTGAAACAAGTCCGGTGATGCCCGAAAAAAACCATATCAGCGGAGTGAGTATGAACATGAATATCCGCAAAGGCGCTGCCATAAAAACAGAGAAAGACTCCGAGTTCTCTTTTGCAAGGCTCTTTGGGATTATCTCTCCGAAAATAAGCACCAGCACAGTCATTACGAGCGTAGCAACGCCGACGCTCGAACTTCCGAGATACTTTGTGAAAAGCACCGTAGCCAGCGCCGAAGAAAGTATATTCACTACATTGTTGCCTATAAGGATAGCCGTGAGCGCCTTGTCAAAATGCTCGCAGATGTAAACAGCGTTTTTAGCACTCTTGCTGCCGTCATCAGCAAGCTTTTTCAGCCTTATCCTGTTGCACGAGGAAAAGGCTGTCTCTGTTGCCGAGCATATCGCAGATATTATAAGCAGCAGGATTATAACTACTATGTCCATTGTTTTGTGTTCTTTCCTCTTATGTGTTAAGCACGTCTTATTCTTTGTTCGTTCAAGAATTATAATATCATAAATAATCTGAAATTGCAAGCATAAGACTTGATCACCGGTCTTCCTCTCTTTTTCCTGCCGTGCGGCTGGGGAGATTCTCTTGAAAGAGTTTTTCTTCAAGCTTCATTCTGAACTCCTACTACTTTTTCGTTATCGGGGACTTGTTCTCCGATAGCGAAAAAGCAATAAAAGTTTTAGGGGTGGGGTTTGACGGGATAGAGTAACCGTTACCACGGTTACTCTGGAGAATGGCTATGCCATTCTCTGACCCATTTTTCAAAAGGGTCCTCCCCATTTGCATTGCAAGAAAAAAAGACGAAAGCCTGTGCTTACGTCTTTTTGTTATTTATTCAGCCGAGCAGTCTGTTTGAGCGCTCGATCCAGTCGGGCTTAGCTTTTTTGAGCAGCAGGTCAAAATTAGGCTTACGGCTTTTCATATTATGCGTGTCGCTGCCGAAGATGACCTTATGTCCGTCGGATATTACTTTTTTGAGGAACTTTTTCTCTGCGTGAGTTTCAAAAGCCTCATTGTTGAACTGGAATATCGCATGCAGAGAGAGTATAGCCTGCAGCTGGTCCTTTGAGTAATCCTCAAGGTATCTGTGCAGATGAGCGATGATCGGGGTAAGTTTGAAATTATAAGAAATGTTCTCAACTTCCTCTATCATCCAGTCCGAGAAACCCGTGTACGGAAATTCGAGCAGTATGTAGTTTGTGCCCTGAAAAGCGAGCTTTTCGATGCCTTCCATTTCCGAGATTCCTCTTTCGATAGCGACCTCCGCACCGAGAATAATATTATCTATCGCAGGACCTGCGCTCATAAGCTTTTCAAAAGCATGCTGTCTTTTGTTCAGATATGCTTTTATGCCGTCTTCTCTGTGAGCGTAGAAATGTGATGTTGCAACTATCCTCTCCACTCCCTGCTTACTGAGCAGGTCGATCATTTCAAGGGACATATCGACGTTTTTTGAGCCGTCGTCAATACCCGGGAGGATATGGCTGTGGTGATCTGTAAGCAAAACTTATCCTCCTTGGTATCAATCGTCTATTGAATGTGACGTCTCATCGTTTTCAGTATTATCATGTGAATGATGGTGACTGTGGCTATGGGTGTGGCTTCCGTCACTGCCGTAGGAATAATAGCTCTTGTACTTGTACTTATACTTGTAGTTGTGCTTTCCGCCGGATCTCTTGATACCGTTGAGCACACAGCCGATGATATTTGAATTTGAAAGCTCGGTTCTTCTCTTAGCTTCCTTGAGGTCTTCATAAGAAGTTGAACCGTATTTGAGAACGAGCAGGATACCTGCGACTGATCTGCTTATTACCATAGAATCGCTGACAACGTTTACAGGCGGTGTATCGATGATAACGTAGTCATACATCTTGGAAAGACCTGAAAGTACATCTGCGGTATAATCCGAAGCAAGTATCTCCGAAGGGTTCGGAGGCTTCGTACCTGTCGAGAGCAGGTCGAGGTTAGGGATAACTTCTCTTTTTACACAGTCCTCAAAGATCTCCATCTGAACGAGGACATTTGTAAGACCGAGCTTGTTGTTTACTTTGAAAATTCTGTGCTGTACCGGTTTACGCAGGTCAGCGTCAACGAGCAGCACCTTGCAGTCCATCTGCGAAAGAGCGATAGCGATGTTTGCAGCGGTGGTCGATTTACCTTCACTCGGGTTTGCACTTGCAACAGCAAAGACGTTTTTGTTCCTTGAAGTGCTTGCAGCAAGAGCAAAGGTGATATTTGTTCTCATTGCCTTGTATGATTCATTTACATAGAAAGGAGTGTCCGGATCGAGAATTGTGAATCTCTGTGCAGTAACAGAAGCTTCTCCCTTTTTCATCTTGACAGAGCCGAACTGGTCGATCTCACCGATAACAGGAAGCTCAAACTTATGAGTAATGTCGTCAGAGCTTTTGATCGAGTTGTCAAGAAGGTCTGCAAGTACAACTATAACTATTGCAAAGAACAAGCCTGCAAATCCGCCTATTGCACAGTTCATTTTTGTCCTCGGAGAAACCGGCGTATATTTAGGCTCAGCTTCACCGATAGTTTCAACAGAACCTGCGCCTACAACACGGACAAGGAACGAAGGAGCGACCTTTGAGAAGCTGTTGCAAACGGCTGCCGAAACGACAGGGTCTTTGGTAGTAGCTTTTATTTCAAGTACCTCCGTACCGCCAGATGACTGCATCGAAAGGCAGCTGAGTATCGAGCTTGGAGAGATCGTGCCTTCATCGGTTATCGTGAAGCACTTTTTGATCTTTTCTTCTGTCAGATCTTCATTGTCTTCTATCGAGTTGATAAGCTCGTTGCCGACTTCTTTAAGAACTGATGGGTTCTTGAGAACGACGATATAGGTCTCAACGAGTGATTTTGAAGCGTTGATCTCACCTACGCTGAGATTTTCGCCTTCTTTTTTTGCACTGCTCTTTACATACATCGATACAGACGAGCTGTACTTGAGAGGCATAACGAATTTTGAGATGCTAAGAGCAGCAAGGAAGCCAAGCACGCCAAAGATAAGGATTAACCACAGCTTTGACAGCAGCAGCCCCAATATGTCTTTCAAAGAAAGCTCTTCCTGTTTTTCCTGCATAACACTTGTCCTTTCATTGTTGAATTTTTATTTGATGATAAATGATAAACACGATTCAGACTGTAACGGCAGTCTTATCAGATTCGCCGTTGTTGTCGTAATTTTTATAGTCCTCTTTAGTAATGACGGTCCTGCTGTTGAATTCTTCCGGTGTTGTAAATGTAGGCACCATCTTATGCAGAGCATCGATAGCGACCGCCTCGTTGTTTTCCGAAGCAGCTTCCTTGAGCATATTCAGCGAATCAATGAAGCTGTCTGGGTCAATATCTATCTGGCTGCCGATAAAGATGAGCTTGTTGGAAGTCTTTTTGAGACCTTCCTCGTCCATCAGCAATTCTTCCTTTATCTTTTCGCCAGGTCTGAGTCCCGTAAAGACTATCTTAACATCCTCATAAGGCTTCTTGCCATACATTCTGATAAGGTTTTCCGCAAGAGCCACTATCCTGACGGGTTTACCCATATCCAGCACGAATACCTCTCCGCCCTTTGCAAACGATGCAGCTTCAAGCACAAGACTCACCGCTTCCGGTATCGTCATAAAGTACCTTATAATATCGGGGTGAGTTACCGTAACGGGTTTTCCGTCTTCTATCTGCTTTTTGAAAAGCGGGATAACCGAACCGTTTGAGCCAAGTACGTTTCCGAACCTTGTCGTAACGAACTCTGTGGGGTTTGATTTTTGCTGTGAAAGATACTGCATTATCATCTCGCAGCATCTCTTTGAAGCGCCCATCGCATTTGTAGGATTAACAGCCTTGTCCGTTGAGATCATGACAAATTTCCTGACCTTGTGGAACTGAGCTATGGTCGCAACGTTGAAAGTTCCTATAACGTTGTTCTTTATCGCTTCCATCGGCGAGATCTCCATAAGCGGAACATGCTTGTGGGCAGCTGCGTGGAAAACAAGATCGGGCTTGTACTTTTCAAAGATCTGATTGATCCTGAAATAGTCACGCACCGAAGCGATCAGCGTGGTAAGATCAAGCTTGCTGCCGTATTCCATGATCAGCTCCTGCTGTATCTCATAGGCGCTGTTCTCATAGATGTCAACGATAATGATCTTTTTCGGCTCATACTTTGCGATCTGCCGCACAAGCTCCGAACCGATGCTTCCTCCTCCGCCTGTGACCAGACAGGTCTTTCCTCTGATGAAGCTTTTTATATCCTCATTGTCAAACCTTATCGGCTCACGTCCGAGAAGGTCTTCCACCTTGATGTCATGTATCTGATCTATCACCAGCTTGTTTTCGTCACCGAAGACCACATCGCTGATGAACGGTATAACCTTTACCGGTATAGATGTCTTTGAGCAGATGTCCAGGATCCTCTGTCTTTCGCCCTCATCACATGAAGGGATAGCAAATATTATCTGTTCGATGTTTTTCTCATCGACATATTTCTGTATCTCGCCCGTAGTGCCGACGACCTCGACACCGCAGATAGTAGTTCCGAGCTTTCTCGCATCATCGTCGATGATACATATCGGCTCGTAAGGTGTATTTTTAACATCGGGAAGCTGCCTGATGCCGAATATCTCACGGATTATCGTAGCTCCTGCTCTTCCTCCGCCGATGATCATCGTTCTCTTGTATGGTGAAGAGGAGCTTTCGGTGTCGCTTATCTCGATGAACGTGTGCTTGAACACCAGCCTGAACAGACAGATGAAAAATATCGAGAAAACACCGTGAACGACAGCGTACACCCAGTGTACCTTGACATTGGCAAGCTTTATAAAAAGGAACGCTATGCCGATACCCAAAACAACACCGTTTATGCAGGAGAGATAGTCCTTGCTTTTGAAGTATCTCCACATTCTGTTGTAAGCGCCTGTGATCGTAAGGCAGCCCACACAGCAGATCATGCTGATCATAATGGAGATAAAAAGCTCTCTTGAAAACAGTGCGTAGGTATATTGGTGCAGACCGTTGAACAGAAAGTTCGTAGTCAGCGAAGAAACAGCGATCATAAAAGCGTCCGCCAGAGCGAGGATCACTTTTCTGAACCTGAACTGTTTAAAAACATTTTTCATTTTTAAGACCTCAACTGGATGTGTAAAAAACACAAACACGAAAAAAGTAATAAAAGCTATTGACAAACCAAATAAAAAGCGTTATAATATATAGGCTAATCCGAGGTGTGGCTCAGTTTGGTAGAGCGCTGCGTTCGGGACGCAGAGGCCGTGGGTTCAAGTCCCGTCACCTCGACTAAGGGAAATCCGTTGCATCGAGCATTGCGAGATGTGACGGATTTTTCTTTTGTCGTACAGCGGGACTTGTCCGCCGAGATGAACGCAGTTCACCTCGTAAGCGTGAAACGCCTGAAAGGTGTTTCACGGTTGGTCACCTCGACTTCGTCGTCACAAGCTTCATATCGCTTGTGACGATTTTTTATGCTCTCGAAAAAGCCGCAAAAAAATCACCCGAACTAATTCTGCACAGTGAAAAGAACTGCGTTTTTCAGACAATTGAGCCTATCGTTATTGTGCCAGAAAAATTGAAAAAAATCGGGAATTATTAAAAAGGCAAAAATTTGTCCTATATATTATATACCTAAAAGCGTGCATTGTCAACCGAAAACGTTTTCCTGCGGAGAAATTGCACGTTTTGCACAATTTTTGCGAAAACGAAACGGCGTTTTAGTGTTATAGAATAATAATATGCGCAAAATTGGCGAAAAAAGTTGTGAAGGTACTTGAAATAATCGCTTTAAAGTGATATAATCAATACAACAATTTTATGGAAAGAAGGATATTTTTTATGATGGAAATCAAAATCGAGAGAACTCCGAACCCAAAGCCAAAGCCGACCGATGAGTCCAAGCTCGGCTTCGGTCACATCTTCACAGACCATATGTTCGTAATGAACTATGATGCGGGCAAGGGCTGGAACAACCCAAGGATCGTACCTTACGGTGAATTCCCGATCTCACCTGCCGCTATGTGCCTGCACTACGGTCAGGAGATCTTCGAGGGACTCAAGGCTTACAGGATCGCTGACGGCTCTATCCAGCTGTTCAGACCTCAGGAGAACTACAAGAGAATGAACAACTCCGCTAAGAGAATGGTCATTCCTCCTATCGATGAAGAGTTTATGCTCTATGCAACCAAGGAACTTGTTAAAATGGAGGCTGACTGGGTACCGCACGCTGACGGCACATCGCTCTATATCAGACCTTTCATTTTCGCAACAGACCCGTATGTAGGCGTTAAGCCCGCAGACCACTATCTGCTTATGATAATCCTTTCGCCGTCCGGCGCTTACTATTCCACAGGCCTCAACCCTGTCAAGATCTATGTTGAGAACCAGTATGTAAGAGCTGTAAGAGGCGGAACAGGCTTTGCTAAAACTGCTGCAAACTACGCTATCTCTCTTGCAGGACAGGCTGAGGCTCACGAGCAGGACTACGAGCAGGTACTCTGGCTCGACGGTGTAGAGAGAAAGTACGTTGAGGAAGTTGGCTCGATGAATATATTCTTTGTTATCGACGGCGAAGTTATCACTCCTGAGCTTACAGGCTCTGTTCTTCCTGGTATAACAAGAATGTCCGCACTTGAAGTTTGCAAGAGCAAGGGCTATAAGGTAAGCGAGAGAAGAATATCAATTCAGGAAATTGCTGACGCTTACGACAACGGCAAGCTTGACGAGGTATTCGGCACAGGTACAGCCGCTGTTATCTCCCCTGTTGGTCATCTCAAGTGGGGCGACAAGGTAATGACTATCAACAATAATGAGATCGGACCTGTTTCCCAGATGCTCTACGATACCATGACAGGTATCCAGTGGGGCAAGATCCCTGACGAGTTCGGCTGGATAGTTAAGGTAAACTAATATTCAGGCATCAAAAAAGCTGACCTGGTTTGGTCAGCTTTTTTTATATCTCATCTTTTACAATTAAGATAAATCAGAATTTACCGCAGCAAACCTGTCGAATAATTGAGGGAAACCCT
>CAMZIK010000033.1 GCA_947307175.1 uncultured Clostridia bacterium | reverse complement strand
AAAGGGGTATTACGAGGCTTTCCGACTTTTACTCGCAAACTTAGTGAAAGCCGACCGCTTACCGCGGCGGTCACCCGTCTTTAGAGCTGGCATCCGTGAGACGATGTCTTAAAATGGGCGATCATGGGCGGGAATCCGCAAAAATATCGTTGAGATTTAAAACAGAAAATCGTGATGAAATGGTAGTTTGATTATAGCAAATGAATGCCCGGAGCGACACAAAGGTTGGTGTCTGCGCAAAGTTATTAGCGACGGACAAGCGGACCGCCGCTGCGGTTTTAAGGATTATTTAATAAATGGCGTGCTATAATGTAGTCACAGTAAGAGAGACACCTCACCACGACAAAGGAAAGGGGACGGACAAAATGACAAAGACTACATTTATTGAAAGACTTGCACAGAAGGCAAACCTCACTAACGAGCAGAGCAAGCTCGTAGTTGAGACTATCGAGGAGCACAACCTTTTCGCAAAGAGCGAAAAGCCCGAGATAGTTGAGGACATTGCTAAGGCGCTTGATTGCGGACACGACCAGGCAGAGAGATATTTCGTTGACGCGTCGCAGATAATCGACTCGGAGATAAAGAGCCAGACGGTCAAGTGGATCGCAGGCACGGCGGTAATAATCATTGCAGGAATTATAGTTTACAGGCTCAGAAAGAATAAATAAACAGAACAAAAAAACTCAGGCGGGAGAAAAGGAGACAGCTTATGTTTTTTCACATCTTAAAGAAAGACCTCAAACGAGGCAGGACGATGAACACGATAATTCTTCTGTTCATCATTATCTCGGTAATGTTCATATCGGGAAGCGTAAACAGCATGATATCGGTAACGTCATCGCTGGACAACTACTTTGAAAAGGCGGGCATTCCAGAGGTAATGTGCGCGACATACAACAGGACTGAGACGCAGACTGTTGAGCAGGTGCTCGAAAAGGATATGGACAAGATATCCAAGATAGAATACGAGCCGATGTGGTACATGGATTCTGAGAACATAACCTTTGCGGACGGCAAGAGAACAGATTTCAAAGCAACGATAGACCTTATGCCGATGGGCGGAACAAAGTTCAACTATTTTGACGAGAACAAGAACAAGGTGACCGAGGTCAGAAAGGGCGAGGTACTCATTGCAAACAAGTTTGAAGAGCAGGGCGGCTTCAAGGTCGGCGACACACTGATATTCAAGCTCGGCAATGTTGAAAAGGAACTAAAGGTCGCAGGCAAATTCTACGATGCAGCTATGGGTTCGGCTCTTATGGGCAACGGCAGGATAATAATGAACGACGAGGACGCAGAGCCGTTTATGAAAGAGGCTGACAAGAAGGGCGTTTCGGGCAAGTTCTACCTGATAAGCACAGACAGCGCAGACGATATAATAAGCACACTCAACGAATCAGACCTGAGCTTCGCATTCTGCGGAAAGAGAGAATTCATCAAGTCATCATATATCTTTGATATGGTCATCGCTCTGCTGCTTCTGGTAGTAAGTGCGATACTGATAGCAGTAGCACTCATCGTTCTGAGATTTACTATCTCGTTCACCATCTCCTCTGAGTTCAGAGAGATAGGCGTTATGAAGGCAATAGGACTTGGCAACCTGAAGATAAGAAGCCAGTACCTCGTAAAGTACCTCGCTATCTCGATAGTGGGTGCAGTCATAGGAACAGCACTGAGCATTCCTTTCGGAAAGCTGCTCAACGAAATTTCGTCAAACGCGGTAATGGTAGACAACGACGGAAACATCATTACAAATATCATCTGTGCAATAGCAGTCATCGCAGTTATAATGCTGTTCGCATTTATCTGCACAAGAAAGACCAACAAGCTCTCCCCTGTTGATGCTATCAGAAACGGTCAGACAGGTGAAAGATTCAAGAGAAAGGGCTTTTTGAGACTTTCAAAGTCAAGACTTGGCACAACGACATTTATGGCAGCAAACGACGTTATGAGCGCGCCAAAGAGATTCCTTATAATCATCGTGGTATTCGCGCTGACGATGCTGCCGATACAGTTCCTTGACATCTGCGCAGACACACTCAACAACAAGCAGATGCTTTCAATGCTGGGCAGCGTTCCCGCTGATGTTGCATTCAGCGACAGCGACAACAGCTATAATAACACCAAGGACGGCAGCGGCAGACAGATGCTCATAGACAGATACAAGAAAATGGAGCAGACACTTGCCGACAATGGTATACCTGCAAGAGTATTCTGCGAGGAATTTATCTCCTGCAAGCAGGAGTTTAATGGAAAGACCACAAAGCAGCTCGCACTGCAGGGCGTAAACAACAAGGCAAGCGAGCACAGCTACACCAAGGGCAGCGCACCGCAGAGCAAGGACGAGATAGCTATTCAGCCGAACACGGCAAATGACCTCGGCGCAGATATTGGCGACACTATCACAGTTACCGTAGGCGACAAGAAATACGACCTTATCATTTCGGGCTTCTACGAGGCTATGACCAATATGGGACAGGGCATCAGATTCCACGAGGACCTTGACATCAACTACAATTTCTCTAATGGCACATTCGGCGGACAGATACTGTTCACCGACAACCCCAGCGACAAGGAAGTTGAGAAGCGCATGGAAAAGATCAAGGAGCTGTTCCCAGACCTGACAGACATAAAGACAGGTGCAACGCAGGCACAGGACATCACATCGGTAGGTCCTGTATTTGACACGATAAAGTTCTTCTTCCTGTTCCTCTCGGCAGCTATCGTAATAATGGTAGCGGTGCTTATGGAGCGTTCAATGGTAATCAAGGAGACGAGCGAAGTTGCAACGATGAAGGCTATCGGCTTCAAGGACAACAAGATAATCAAGCTGCACACAAAGAGATTCATCATCACCGCAGTCATCTCCGCAGTCATCGCAGGAGTCCTCGCAAAACCAATGACTATGCTGATAGGCGCACCTATATTCGGCTTCATGGGTGTTAGTCAGGGCATCACCTACTCGATGAACACTCTCAGGGTTGCGATTGGCTATCCAGTAGCGATAATGGCACTCATGAGCATCAGCGTGTGGATCACCGCAGCATACACAAAGAGAATAACCGCACAGCAGACATCAAGTATAGAATAACACGGTAAAAGAAAAGGAGAAAACATCATGGCTACACAGACTATCCTCAAGGTAACAGACCTCTGCAAAACATATATCACCAACAAAAAGCAGAATAATGCGCTTCGCAACGTCAGCTTCAATGTAGATAAAGGTGAAATGGTCGCAATAATGGGTCCCTCAGGCTCAGGCAAATCCACCCTGCTTTATACCGCATCTGGAATGGACGATGCGACCTCAGGTCAGGTAATGCTCGGCGGCGACAATATCGCCTCACTCCCCAGGAAAAAGCTCGCAAACGTAAGACTTGAAAAAATGGGCTTCATCTTCCAGCAGATGCATATGCTTAAGAACCTCAATATCCTCGATAACATTATTCTTCCTGCAACCGAGGCAAAGACAAAGAAGCGCTCACGCAAGCAGATAACCGAGCAGGGCGAGCAGCTGATGCGCAAAATGGGCATCATCGACATCGCAGGCAACGACATCAATGAGGTTTCGGGTGGACAGCTCCAGAGAGCCTGCATCTGCCGCAGCATGATAAATGACCCCGAGATAATCTTTGCCGATGAGCCGACAGGCGCACTCAACAGATCATCTTCCGATGAGGTAATGCAGATGCTGTGCGACCTCAACCGTGAAGGCACAACGATCATGATGGTAACACATGACGCAAGAGTCGCAGCCAAGTGTTCAAGAGTAATGTTCATCGTAGACGGCGAGATAAAGGGCGAAAAGGAACTTGGCGTGTGCGAGCAGAACGTAAATATCAGAGACAGAGAAAGGACCCTCAATAACTGGCTTATGGAAATGGGCTGGTAAGACGGAAGCAGAAAACAAAACAATCTGGTCTTCAGAAAAAACTGTTGTAGAATAAATGCAAAGTAAACTTGGCAATTTGTGCAATGCGACAAAATTGCCAAGTTTTATTGTCATATCGCTTGACAAGTAAACTTGGCTATGGTATGCTGTACTCGTGACAAGTAAACTTGTCAAAGACGATACAGACATACAAAAAGGGGTAAGCAAAATGAACAAAGAACAGATACTTGAACTGAGCAGGCAGGAAAACAAAGACAAGGACATCTTCGAGCTTGAGGTCAACAACAAGGCACAGCGCCTTGGCGGACTTATCGCAATCATCATAACGATAGTGTGCATGATGTGCGAGCATCTTAATCTGCATGGTGATGCGCACAGCAGCTATCTGCTGATACTGACATCGGGACTGACAGGTATGTGGGGCATAAGAGTTGCAAAGCTGAGAAGAAAGCACGAAATGGCTGTGCTTGCGGTAGTTGTACTGCTGTTCATATACGCTGCGGTAATGTTTATCAATGGCATATTAGGGTGATGAAATGAACGAAGCTTTGGTACTAAAAAACAATCTCAAAGAGGTGCGAATGCAAAAGGGAATGTCGCAGGCTGACCTTGCAAAGCTGGTCGGAGTATCCCGAAACACGATAAGCTCTATCGAGACGGGACAGTTCAGCCCGACGGCAAAGCTTGCGCTGATACTTTGCATTGCGCTTGACGTTAAATTTGAAGAGCTGTTTTATCTTTGAGATGGGGTGAAGAAAAAATGATAGATATTCTTATAACCGAGGACAATAAGGAGCTTTCCACGCTGATGAGCGATTTCCTGCGTGCCGAAGGCTATACCGTCACCGTGGCCGACAGCGGCGAAAAAGCACTCACCATATTTGAAAAGTACGGCGCAAGGCTGGTGCTTTTAGATGTCATGCTTCCCGGCATGGATGGCTTTGACGTGTGCGACAGGATACGCAGGATCAGCGATACACCTATATTTATCCTCAGCGCCAAAGGCGGCAAGAACGATAAACTCAACGGTCTTACATTAGGCGCCGACGACTACCTTGAAAAACCGTTTGACATCGACATACTGCTCGCCAAGATCGCAGGCATCTTCAAGCGCAGATATTCCCTCGATGAAGTCACCAGCGGCGACCTGAAGCTAAACAAGGCGGAAAAGATAGCCTATAAGGACGGCGTAAAGCTGGATCTGACCAATAAGGAGTTCGAGCTATTGCAGCTCCTCGTCGAGAACCCGAACAAAACGCTGACCAAGGAGTATCTTTTCAATAAGATCTGGGGCAGCGACAGTTTTTCCGAGCAGCAGACCCTGACCGTGCATATCAAATGGCTCCGTGAGAAGATAGAGGAAAACCCCAAAAAGCCTGTAAGGATACAGACCGTATGGGGCGTGGGGTATAAGTTCGTATGAAAAAGTTCAACAAGATGTTCATTGTCCTGCTTGTTGTCATAGCAGGCACGTTTGTCCTTGCAAATATCCTGATAAACACCGATGAAAAAGTATCAGGCAGACCCTACCGTGTCGAGATCGAAAGAGTGTGCAAAACGATGCAGGACGGAAGTGAGCCTGATCTATCAGACTGTAAATACGTCACCGCCGTAAAAAAGATCGACACATCAGAAAGCTTTTACGAAACTAATAGCGACTATGTGATAAGAAGCGTTGACGGACAGCTCTACCGCATCGAATATAATACATCAGCCAGCGATACCAGCAGCTCAAGGCTCGCCGTAAATCTCTCCCTTGCATTGCTCAGCGCCGTCGTGATACTTGTTTTTATGTATATCAGACACTTCCTCATCAAGCCGTTCAACAGGTTTTCAAGCGTGCCATATGATCTTTCAAAGGGCAAGCTCACCCAGCCGCTTGAGGAGAACAAGAGCAAGTATTTCGGCAAGTTCGTCTGGGGCGTAAATATGCTCAGAGAGAATATCCTCGAACAAAAGCAGAACGAGCTGGAGCTTTTAAAGGAAAAGCAGACGCTTATCCTCTCCATCTCCCACGACATCAAAACACCGCTCTCTGCGATAAAGCTCTATTCCAAAGCCATGTCCAAAGGCATCTATACCGATAAGGAAAAGATTATCGAGACAGCAAAGAACATCGACAAGAACGCCGATGACATCGAAAAGTTCGTCACCCAGCTCACCCGTTCCGCAAGTGAAGATTTCCTGCACATCGAAGTCAACATGTCCGAGTTCTACCTGTCCGAGCTTGTAGATGAGATAGCTAACCACTATTCACCGCAGCTCTCCGACCGACATACCGAGTTCAGCGTTGACGAGTATATCAACTGTATCCTCAGCGGCGACCTGGGGCGTTCCACCGAGGTGCTGAAAAATCTTATGGATAATGCGATAAAGTACGGCGACGGAAAGTATATCCGCATCGGCATCACCGAGGAGGACGGCTGCAAGCTCATCTGCGTCGCAAACAGCGGCTGTTCGCTGCCCGAAGGTGAAATGCTGAAAATATTCGACAGCTTCTGGCGAGGCTCAAATTCGCAGGGTAAGTCAGGAAGCGGTCTTGGTCTTTATATCTGCCGCCAGCTGATGCTTAAAATGAACGGGGACATCTTTGCCGAGCAGAACGACGGCGAAATGAGGATAACGGCAGTTTTCCCCAAAGCGTAACAAGGAGGATACCTATGCAGATACAAAAGCTTGATCATGACCTTACCGTTTGCAAGGTCAGGTCATTTGACGACATTCGCACCGACAGCGAGCTGCTTTTCATCGCAAAGACCGACGAGGAGCTTTCACTCGTTTGCCCGACAGATGATACCCCGATGAACACGACCGCCCGTGAGGACGGCTGGAAAGCCTTTCGTATCTGCGGAACGCTTGATTTTTCGCTTATAGGCATTCTGTCAAGGCTTACCGATATTCTTGCACAGCGCAGCATCGGTGTTTTTGCGGTCTCGACCTACAACACCGACTATATCCTTGTTAAAAAAGACCGTTTTGACGAGGCGCTTACGGCGCTGAGCGAAAACGGCTATAATGTGAGCTAAGAGGAGCAGCAAATGTACATCACCGAAAACGACAATCCGAGAATAGAATATCTGCGTGACAAAACGCACAAGCTTACCGATTCGCCTGGCTGCTATATCATGAAAAACAAGTCTCATGAGATAATCTATATCGGCAAGGCAAAGAACCTCAAAAACCGTGTCAGCTCCTATTTCCGTGCAGGTCAGGACCACCTGCCGAAAGTCTGGAAAATGGTGAGCAACGTTTACGACTATGAGTTCATCGTGACCGATTCGGAGTTTGAAGCGCTGGTGCTTGAATGTTCCCTGATAAAGCAGTATAAGCCGAAATATAATATCCTGCTCAAAGACGATAAAGGTTACAGCTACATCAAAGTCACGAATGAAGACTATCCACGGCTTCAGGCAGCCTTGCAGAAAGAGGACGACGGCGCACGCTATATCGGACCCTATACCAGTTCTTTTGCCGTAAGACAGGCAGTCACCGAAGCCAACAGGGTGTTTATGCTCCCGACCTGTTCCAGAAAATTTCCGCAGGACATCAGAAAGCAGCGTCCCTGCCTCAATTCGCATATCAAGCTCTGTATGGGAGTCTGCACAGGCAGGATAAGCAAGACCGAGTATAACCACATCGTCGATCAGGCGGTCGAGTTCATAACCAGCGGCTCGCAGGATTCTGTAAAGCGTCTTACCGAGGAGATGAACGAGGCAGCCGAAAACCTTGAATTTGAAAAGGCAGCCAAGCTCAGAGACAGGATAAATGCTATCAATAAAGCCGCCGAGAGCCAGAAGATAGTAGACGAAAGAGTAAAGGACACCGACATCATCGCCGTAGCGCAGAACGCAGAAATGGCGTGCGCAAGCGTGATAATGTACCGTGACGGGCGCCTGTTCGATAAGTCCGATCATTTCCTGGGCGAGAAAATGGAAAGCTCCCAGATGCTTGAACAGTTCATCATGCAGTATTATTCAGGCAGAGAAAAGATAGTCAAAGAGATACTCATAGCCGAGGATCTTGAAAATAGACAGATAGTCGAGCAGTACCTCACGCAGAAAGCAGGACACAGCGTAAAGCTGCTCGTGCCTCAGCGTGGGAATCTTGTCCGCCTCACCGAGCTTGCAAAGGCAAACGCCACCGAGTTTATTTCCAATAAGGTCGGCAGAACACGGCGTGAAGTCGCAGCGCTGGAGGAGCTTTCAAAAGCGCTGGGTCTTGAAAAGCCGCCGAGGTTCATCGAGTGTTACGATATATCCAACCTCGCCTCGACAAATATGGTCGCAGGCATGGTCGTCTTTGAAAACGGCAGACCCTGCAAGAAATATTATAAGCGCTTTTCAATAAAGACCGTCGAGGAGCAGAACGACTACGAGTGCATGAAAGAAGTCCTGCGCAGGCGTTTCGAGAACTACTTTGAAAAGTCCGACGAGGGCTTTTCGATAATGCCCGACCTTATCCTGCTCGACGGCGGAAAAGGCCACGTAAATGCGGTCGCACCGATGCTTCGCAAAATGGGGATAAACTGTCCTCTGTTCGGACTTGTCAAGGATTCACGCCACAGAACGAGAGCTGTTGCAACGGGCAGCGGAGAGATCTCTCTGTCGAAAAACAGAAGTGCGTTCAATCTCGCCACAGCCATTCAGGACGAGGTCCACCGCTATGCGATAACCTATCAGGCAAAAAAGCACCGTAAAAACGCCTATCAGCTGGAGCTTACAAAGGTCAGAGGAGTCGGAGACAAGAAAGCCGCCAAGCTCATAACTACATTCAAGACCAAAGAAGCCCTCAAAGCTGCAACCGTTGACGAAATAGCCGCCACCGCTGCTGTGAACGCTGACATCGCCGCCCAGCTCAAACAGGTCATAGACGAGATGAGCTGATACAGACAAGAGGTCAGAAACACTCCGTTTTTCAGAGCGTGTGTCGGGAAATGATGACAATTGAATAATAAATGAACAAAATGCAGGAAACGGAAAGTCTCCTGCATTTTTTTGTGAAAAGGGCGCTGTTTCGGTTGACAACAGGGCATCGGTGTGCTATAATCAATGTAGTATGTCCGGATAGGCTTTCGGCTGAAAATCAGGCAGCCTTGAAGGTTTTCCTGCATAATAATCCCGGCAGTGTGAATACTCTTATTAGTAAGCAAAAAAGGAGTGTTCGCAAATGTGTTCGCACGAACATGAAAACCAGGAAGAGCAGCAGGAGACAGCACAGCAGCAGGAGCAGATACTTGAATTTGGCAGCGTGCTTCCGAGCAGCGCAAAGCATAATATCCACTGCCTGAACATCATCGGGCAGGTCGAAGGGCATTATATCCTACCGCCGCAGAACAAAACGACCAAGTATGAGCATATCATACCTGCTCTTGTAGCGATAGAGCAGGACAGAACGATAGAAGGACTGATGATAATACTCAATACAGTCGGAGGCGACGTTGAAGCAGGACTTGCTATCGCCGAGCTTATCGCAGGGATGAAAACACCGACAGTATCGCTAGTAGTCGGCGGAGGCCATTCGATAGGCGTACCGCTTGCGGTGAGTGCGAAAGATTCTTTCATCGTTCCCAGCGCATCAATGACGATACACCCTGTAAGAATGAGCGGAACAGTTCTCGGAGTGCCGCAGACGCTTTCCTACTTTGAAAAGATGCAGGACAGGATAGTAAGATTCGTCTGTGCAAATTCAAAGATAACGCAGGAAAGGTTCAGACAGCTGATGCTTGCAAACGGACAGCTGGTAATGGACGTAGGTTCGGTGCTTGACGGAGAAGCGGCAGTAAAAGAAGGACTTATCGGCAGGCTCGGAGGACTCAGCGATGCGATAGAGTGCCTTTACGACATGATAGAGAACCATTCGGAAAAAGAGGTGATAAGCGGTGTTTCACACTGTGATAGACCTCAGTGACGTTTTCAGAACGGATATTTTCCCGCAGACTTATAAACAGCAAAAGCAGTTTTTCAGCACTAAGCCCTCAGACTATCTGAGGCGTGACGGTTTTTATATATGACATGATTTAGGGGGATAAGACATGAGTATGATAAGTGCCATTTTTCAGGCGATAATACAGGGACTCACCGAGTTCCTGCCCGTTTCGAGTTCGGGTCACCTTTCGCTGTATCAGCACTTTACGGGAAACAGCGGAGAAGGAGCGCTGTTCTTTTCGGCAGTGCTTCATCTGGGTACGCTGCTTGCGGTCTTTATCGCATTCAGGCAGCGCATAATCAGAATGGTGAAAGAGTTCTTCTCGATGGTAAGTGACATCACGCATAAGAACTTCTCGCTGAAAAAAGCAAACGGCGACAGAAGAATGGTCGTAATGATAATCGTTTCAACTCTTTGCCTCGTTCCTTTCGCTATCTTCAAAGGCTGGTTCGAGTCGGTAGCCGAGGATTCCAGCATCTTCGCAGAAGGACTTTGCTTCCTCTACACAGCTGCGATACTTTATATGTCTACCAAGTGTATGAGCGGAAGAAAAAAAGCCGAGAACATCACAGGCAGAGATTCTGTTATCGTCGGACTTTTCCAGGGTGTTGCCCTGCTGCCCGGCGTTTCAAGATCAGGCTCGACCATAAGTGCAGGACTTTTCTGCGGCTTCACAAGAGCTACGGCAGTTGAGTATTCGTTCATTTTAGGTATCCCTGCGATACTTGCAGGCTGCCTGTCAGAACTTATAAAGGCAATAAAAAGTCATGCCGATATTCAGTGGGGTCACTGCCTGATAGGATTTTTAGTTGCAGCCGCTGTCGGACTTGCAGCGATAAAGCTCATCGCATGGCTCGTAAAATCGGACAGATTCAAGATTTTTGCTTACTATACTCTCGTGCTTGGCGGAGCAGTCCTGCTTATAGCTATCTACGAGGCGATAAGCGGAAAGATCGTAACTTTTGCATAAGAACTTATTTTACATAAAAAAGTCTGGAAAATAGATTTCAGGCTTTTTTGTGGCTTTTAAAAGCGTTTTACGGAAAGGAAAATGTATCGGAAATGGCGGCAAAAAACAACGAAACAGGCACAGAAAAAAAGAATACCGCTAAAAAAACAAGCACATCTGCATCGGCTAAAAGCAGCAGTTCAAAGACTAAAAAGACCACGGGCAAACAGTCTTCGGGCAGCTCAAAAAGCGCAAAGTCATCAAAGACCGCAAAAGGTGCAGCTGCCGCAAAACAAGCCGCAAGAGACAGGGAAAACAGACGCTTCTGGTCTTACATACTGTTCTTTGTCGGCATCTTTGAGCTGTTTGCAACTTACATCAAAGGCGACGGACTGTGGAACAAGCTGTACTGCTTCAACAGAGGCGTTTTCGGCATAAGCGTGTTCCTGTTCGCTCCGATGCTCATTTATGTTGCACTGATGATAGCTTCGGACTACAACAAGAACACCGTGCTTGCAAAGCTCATACAAGGCTCGGTGCTTATGCTGCTTTTCAGCGCAGGAGCGCAGATAATGCAGGTCGGCTCGGTCGAAGGAGCATCTTTTCTGCGCAAGATCGAAGGACTTTACGACAACGGAGTAAAGCTCAAAGGCGGCGGAGTTGCAAGTGCATTTCTGGGCTGGCCTCTGCTTGCAGCTTTCAAGCGTGTCGGCGCAGCTATAATCATCATTCTTATGACCTTCACGTTCATCATGCTTCTGACCGATATTACGCTGCCGCAGCTTTTCAGGGCGATCTCAAAGCCTTTCAGAAGCGGCTATAAGGCTGTAAACGAGGACAGATACAACAGAGCTGAAAGAGCTGCCGAAAAGAACGAGGAGAAGCCCGAACAGATGGCTCAGAAGCCTGTAAAACAGCAGAAGCCGCCTAAAAGGGGAGTTCAGCTGCCGCCGGTGAAGACTGTTCAGAACGGACAGCCCGAAAAGCCGAGAAGAAGGATATTCGGCAAAGGCAGAAGCGATGCGCAGGTCGATTTTGCGCATTTTCTTGAGCAGGAAAACAAGGAGAGAGAACAGGAATATATCACCGACCATAACGAGTTCGATTTCATGGATCTCGATCCTGCACAGCTCCCCAAGGTCGATCCTGTAAGCAAGCCCGAAAAAGAGGAAAAGCCTGCAAAGAAAGAAAACAAGGAACTTGAAAAGATAATCGCCAAAGCTGTCGCAAGAGCCGATAAGCCTCAGACAGAACCTGAGCCGGAAGCGGAGAAGCAGCCCGAACAGACAGAAGTACACGTCGAAAAGAGCGGTCAGACCACGCTTTTCGAGCAGGAGGAAAAAATACCTGCCTATGTCTATCCGCCTGTTGATATTCTTAAATATGCAAAAAGCAAGACTTCTCCGGAGGTCGTCCAGCAGGAGATAAACGAAAAGGCTGACAAGCTCGTTTCCACGCTGGAGACGTATGCCGCAAAATCAAGGATAGTCAGCGTTTTCCACGGTCCTTCGGTAACCAGATATGAGCTTGAACCCGCAGCAGGCGTAAGAGTAAACAAGATCACGGGTCTTTCAGAGGATATTGCCCTTAACCTTGCAGCTACGAGCGTCCGTATCGCTCCTGTTCCCGGCAAGGCATGCATAGGCGTTGAAGTGCCGAACACCCACAGGGAAATGGTATCGCTGCGTGAGCTTATCGACAGCGAAGAATACAGAAATGCAAAGGGCAAGCTGACCTTTGCGGTCGGCAAGGATATCGAAGGAAATATTGTAATCGGAGACATCGCAAAGATGCCGCACCTGCTCGTTGCAGGTACGACGGGTTCAGGTAAGTCGGTGTTCACAAACTCCATAATCCTGAGCATTCTTTATCACGCTTCGCCGGACGAGGTCAAGCTTATTCTTATCGACCCGAAAAAAGTTGAGTTCCCGATATACAACAATATACCACATCTGCTCATTCCTGTTGTGACCGAGCCTTTAAAGGCGGCAGGCGCACTGGGCTGGGCGCTCAACGAAACGATAAAGAGATACAACAGACTTGAAGCCAACCACGTCAAGAGCCTGAAAGAGTACAACACGCTCATAAAGAACGAGCGCAAAAAGCCCGAAGGTGAAAGAAACGAGGAGCTTGCAAAGCTGGACATTCTGCCGCAGATAGTTATCGTCATAGACGAGTTTGCCGATCTGATGATGGCGGCAAAGAGCGAAGTCGAGGACACGGTCTGCCGTATCGCACAGATCGCCAGAGCAGCAGGCATTCACATGATAATCGCAACGCAGTCTCCGAGAAAAGACGTTATCACGGGTCTTATCAAGTCAAATATCCCATCAAGAGTCGCTCTGAGCGTTTCAAGCATTATGGACTCACGAGTTATATTTGACTACGGCGGAGCAGAAAAGCTCCTTGGAAACGGCGACCTGCTCTATAAGCCCGTAGGTATGAGAGATCCTATGAGAATACAAAGCGGCTTTGCCGACACCAAGGAGATAAACGCTGTCGTTGATTTCCTAAAGAGCGAACAGCCGACTCAGTACGATGAGGAAGTAATGAACGGCGTGGAGGAAAACATTCCGCAGCCTAAGGGCGGATCATCGGATGATGCTTCGGGCGGCGCAGATGTCGTTATAAACTCGGACGACCAGCTGATAGATCAGGCTATCTCACTTGTTATCCAGGTGGGACAGGCTTCAACATCATTCTTGCAGAGAAAGCTGAAACTCGGCTTTGCAAGGGCTGCAAGGATAATGGACGAGATGGAGGAAATGGGCATCATCGGACCGCAGGACGGTTCAAAGCCAAGAGAGGTGCTTATCAGCCAGCAGGAATGGCTTGAAATGAAGGCAAGACGCTAAAAGGAGAGTGAGAGCTTGCAGCAGAACAGGAATAAACTCAGCGGCGGCTCACGCAACACGCCACAGTCAGGCTCGCAGGCTATGATATGGATAGGTGTCGGACTTATAGCGCTGGCACTGCTTATCTTTGGAGCGTTTTTTCTGTTTTCAAAAGGCGATGACAGCAGTTCGGACAAGGACAGTTCATCGCAGAAAAGCAGCAATAGCAGCTCACAGAGCGAAACAAAGACCGAAAAGCAGACAGCTGCGGCAGCAAGCAAAGCTGAACAGACGACCACGCAGAGCAAGCCTGAAAGCAAGCCCGAAACTTCGGCGCAGATGCAGGTGCATTTCATTGATTGCGGTCAGGGAGACTGCACGCTGATAACCTGCGGCGGAGAAGCAATGCTCGTTGACTGCGGCGAGATGGACGACAAGAACACGGTGATAAACTACATCAAGGCGCAGGGCGTTACCGCTTTCAAATATATCATCGTTACTCATCCGCACACCGATCATATGGGCGAGATGACCGATATTCTGAAAACTTTCAAAACTGAAAAGTTCATCATGCCAAAAGTTCCCGACAGCATGACCCCGACGATAATGCGCTATGAAAAAATGCTCAAGCAGGTAAAGGAGCAGGGACTTTCGGTGACCTGGTCGGGCGATGATACATATAAGCTGGGAAGTGCCGAGGTAAAGACCTTCACGCCGAAAAAAGAGCAGGAAGACCTCAACAACTATTCGACACTTGTAAAAGTCACCTGCGCAGGCAAGTCAGTGCTTATCACGGGAGACTGCGAACAGGCGGAGGAAAAGGACATCATGTCCCAGGGATTCGACCTGAGAGCTGATATCCTGAAAATAGCTCACCACGGAAGCTACAAGGCGACAAGCTACGAGTTCCTTGAAACAGTCGTACCGCAGTATGCGGTCATCAGCTGCGGAAAGGACAACGACTACGGACATCCTCACGATTCGACCATGAAGCGCATCAGAAAGAAAGTTAAGAATATTTACATAACAAAAGATAACGGCAATGTCGTTTTTGACTGCACATCAGGCGGCATTTCGGTAAAAACGCAGAAGGGATAGGCTATGGGCTTTGAACTGACGATAGACAGGATAGAAAAGACACAAAGCGGTTTTGTCCTTACGGGAGAGCGTGAACAGCAGGTCGTGAACGTAAAAGTTAATGACCTGTGCGGCGCAAAGGAAGGCGACATAGTGCTGATAAACAAGGCACGGGTAAAGGTGCTTGAAGAAAAGACACGGAAAAGACGTGAAGAGATCATCGCACTGCAAAAGGAATTGTCTGATTAAAGGAGTTTGAGCAATATGGAAAAAGATCTGTTTTCACTTATAAATGACAGGCTTTCGTCCTTCTCGAAGGGACACAAGATCATTGCTAACTATATCCTTGACCACTACGACAAGGCGGCTTTTATGACTGCGCAGAAGCTCGGAAAAACGGTGGGAGTAAGTGAATCTACGGTCGTCAGGTTTGCCTCGATGCTCGGATATGACGGCTATCCCGCTTTGCAGAAGGGCTTGCAGGAAATGATGAGAAGCAGGCTTACGGCGGTGCAGAGGATAGAGGTCACCAGCGATCAGATGAGCGGCGAGGACGTTCTGGAAAGAGTGCTGGATCAGGACATAGACAGGATAAGACGCACGCTGGAGGAAACGAGCAGGGAAGACTTCCAGAGGGCAGTGGAGCAGATAATCTCATGCAACACGATATACATAGTCGGAACGAGAAGCTCCGCTTCGATAGCAGGCTTTCTGAGCTACTATCTCTCGCTTATTTTCCCAAGGGTGAAGCTCGTTCCTTCAACGACCACATCAGAGCTTTTTGAAAAGATAATGCACATCGACGAAAGAGACCTGATGATAGGCATTTCGTTCCCAAGATATTCAAAGCAGACGGTCAAGGCGCTGGACTTTGCAAAGCACAACGGCGCAAAGGTAATTGCGATAACCGATTCGGCAAGCTCGCCTATCGCAAAGTATGCGGACAGCCTTTTGCTTGCACGAAGCGATATGGCTTCATTCGTCGATTCGCTCGTTGCTCCGCTGAGCCTTATAAATGCGCTGGTCGTGGCTGTTTCGATAAAGAACAGGGACATTGTTTCAAAGACGTTTGAACGGCTTGAACAGGTCTGGGACGAATACGATGTTTACACAAAGAGTGGAGAAGATGAAAAATGAGGTCTGACTGCATCGTTATCGGCGGCGGCGCTTCGGGGCTTTTCTGTGCAGCTCAGCTTGCAAAGGGCGGCAAAAGCGTCACGGTCATCGAGCATATGGACAGGTGCGGAAAAAAGCTTGCGATAACGGGAAAGGGCAGATGCAACGTCACTAACGACTGTGATGCCGAGACTGTGCTTGCAAATATCCCGCGCAATCCGAGGTTCATGTTTTCAGCGCTCAGCGGCTTTGCACCGAAGGATACTATGGAGTTTTTTGAGAGCCTCGGCGTTAAGCTGAAAACTGAACGGGGAAACAGAGTTTTTCCGCAAAGCGACAGCGCAGGGGAGATAGTTTCGGCGCTGGTGGGAGCTGCTGAGGCTTTCGGCGCAAAGATAGTCTTTGACGAGGCAGGAGAGCTTATTATAGAAAATGGCGCTGTCAGGGGAGTTCGCTGCAGGGGCGGAGAATACTTTGCAGACAGCGTTATAGTTGCAACGGGCGGAAGGTCTTACCCAAAGACAGGCTCGACAGGCGACGGATACAGGCTCGCAAAGCAGGCAGGACACACGGTAACGGCGATAACGCCTTCGCTTTGTCCTGTGGTCACAGTTGAACACGAGGAATGTGCAGAAGCTATGGGGCTTTCGCTAAGGAACTGCACGCTCTCGCTTTTTGAGCAGGGAAAGAAAAAGGCGCTTTTCAGCGAGCTGGGCGAGATGCTTTTCACGCATTTCGGGCTTTCGGGCCCGCTGGTGCTTTCAGCGAGCGCTCACATCGCCAGCCCTGAGAAAAAACAATACAGATTTGAGATAGACTTAAAGCCTGCACTCAGCGAACAGCAGCTTGATGCAAGGCTGCTGCGTGATTTTTCGGAGTTTGAGAACAGGGAGTTCAGAAACAGCCTTGTAAAGCTGCTTCCTGCAAAGATCGCACCGATAATCGTAAGGCGAAGCGGCATCGAACCAGAAAAGAGAGTCAACCAGATCACCAGGGAGGAAAGACAGAGCCTTGTAAGAGCGATAAAGCACCTTGACTACACGCTTCTGCGGCTTAGACCGATCGATGAAGCGATAATTACAAGAGGCGGTGTGAAGGTTAGTGAGATCGACCCTAAAACCATGCAGTCAAAGCTTTGCAGCGGTCTTTACTTTATCGGTGAGGTGCTTGATGTTGACGCTTACACGGGCGGATTCAATTTACAGATAGCTTTCTCAACGGCGCACAGCTGCGCTTTGAATATTTGTTCGTATCAAATCGAAAGGAATGTTTGAATATGAAAATCAATGTTGCTCTTGACGGTCCTTCGGGAGCAGGAAAATCTACTATCGCCAAGGCGGTAGCTAAAAAACTGGAATATGTTTATGTGGACACGGGTGCGCTTTACCGTGCTATCGCTTACCATGTCATTTCATCGGGCATCGACCCCAAGGACGAAGCTGCGGTAGTTCCGAGCCTTGACGGGATAAAGGTCAGCCTTGAATATGTCGGCGGAGCGCAGCAGGTGTTGCTCAACGGCGAGAACGTTTCGGACAAGATAAGGACTCCTGAGATCTCGATGGGTGCTTCGGCTGTTTCGGCGATACCGAAGGTCAGAGAGTTCCTTTTCGAGCTGCAAAAGGACATCGCAAGAAAAAACAATATCATTATGGACGGACGTGACATCGGAACTGTCGTGCTGCCGAAGGCTCAGGTCAAGATATTCCTGACGGCAACGGCTGAGGAAAGGGCGAACAGACGCTTCAAGGAGCTTCAGGAAAAGGGCGACCCTTCCACCTATGAGCAGGTGCTTGAGGACATAAAGCAGCGTGACTACAACGACACGCACAGAGACATCGCTCCGCTGAAAAAGGCGGAGGACGCTGTGGAGGTAGATTCCACGAAGATGACTCTCGATGAGGTCATTGATGCTATCGTTAAAATTATAAAGGAAAAGACGGAGAAAAGCTCTGACGGAGGAGAGGGAAAGACCACGATACGTACGAGCCGTGAACTTATGCCGGCACGCCCGATAAGCAAAAAGAAAAAGCTTTCGGTCTTCAAGATATTTTTCTACAACTTCCTGAGATACCTCACTATTTTCGTTTATCACTGCTACTACAACATCAAATGGGAAGGCAAGGAGAACGTTCCCAAGGACGGCGGAAATATCTTCGCTTCAAACCACCGAAGCTATCAGGACCCCGTATTTACGGCGCTTGGCTGCCGTGTGCCTATCTCGTATATGGCCAAAGAGGAGCTTTTCCACAAGAATATCTTCTTTACGGGGCTTATAAAGTTGTTCGGTGCGTTCCCTGTTGTAAGAGGCAAGGGCGATATGCAGGTCATTGACACCTCTATCGAAAAGCTGGAAAAGGGCAGGAACCTGGAGATATTCCCTGAGGGAACACGCTCAAAGGACGGCAAGGTCGGCAAGGGAAAGACGGGCGTTGCGCTCATCGCTGCGGTCGCTCAGACAAAAGTTATCCCTGTGGGCATTAATTTCCAGGGCGAAAAGCTTAAATTCAGAAGCAAGGTGGTCGTAAGATACGGCAAGCCTATCATTCCTTCGGAGATAGGTGTCAAGGGTACATCTGCCAAGGATCTGAAGGTAATAAAGAACGAAATAATGAAGAGTATAACTGAGTTGGTACATTAAATGTTAACAAATTGTAAAATTTCTGTCGCAGAAACCGCAGGTTTCTGTTTTGGTGTAGACAATGCCGTAAAAATAGTGTATAATGAGTTGGATAACCGAAATAATGTGGTGACACTCGGACCGATAATCCATAATACTGATGTTGTGGAGGATCTGCGCTCAAAAGGTGCTGTTCCTTTAGAGCTTGAAGATGTGAAAAGCGGTCAGACGGTCATTATCAGATCTCACGGTGTCGGGCTTGATGTTTACAAGGCGCTTGAGGAAAAAGGCGTAAGGATAGTTGATGCTACCTGTCCTTTCGTCGCAAGGATCCACAAGATAGCTTTTGAAAAGTCGGGCGAAGGCTGCACGGTTCTCGTTGCAGGCGACGAAAAGCACCCCGAGGTCATCGGTATCAGGGCACACTGCCTTGGGCAGAGCTTCGCTTTCGGGTCTGTGCAGGAGCTTGAGGAGCTTATAAGGACACACGGACTTGAGGCGGAAAAGACGGTAGTTCTTTCGCAGACTACTTTCAGCAGAACGCTCTGGGAAGAGTGCAGGGCGCAGGCGGAAAAAATGCTGCCGGGCGCTGAGATATTCGACACGATATGCAATGCGACGAGCAGAAGACAAAGTGAAGTCGAACAGCTCGCAAAGAAATCTGATCTTATGGTGATAGTGGGCAGCCCTCACAGCTCAAATACCCGTAAGCTGTTTCTTATCGCACAGAAATACTGCAGGAGCATAGCGATCGAAAATGCCAAGTCGCTCCGTGAAATGAGGCTTGACCTCTCGGGAGTGCGATCCGTAGGGATTTCAGCGGGTGCTTCAACACCTGCTTATATAATCAAGGAGGTAGAACAAACCATGAGTGAACTGATCAATAATGTTGACGAGGAATTTAACTGGGAAGAGGAGATGGAAAAATCTCTGAGACCAATACATATCGGAAAGAGAGTAACAGGTACTGTTTTGTCGGTAAACAATACTGAAGTGTATGTTGACCTTGGCACAAAGCAGCAGGGCGTTATCCCTGCAGGCGAGCTGACCAACGACCCTAACCTCAAGCCTGAGGACGTTGTTAAAGTCGGCGACGAGCTTGATCTTCTGGTACTCAAGACAAACGATCAGGACGGCGTTGTTACACTTTCTAAGAAGAAGGTGGACGCTGCAGCAGGATTTGAGAAGATCGTTGCTGCAAAGGAGACAGACGAGGTCCTCACAGGAGTTGTGAAGAGCGTTATCAAGGGCGGCGTGCTTGTTAACTGCAACGGTGTGAACGTTTTCGTTCCTGCTTCACAGGCTGCTCCGAAGAGAGATTTTGACCTCAATGAACTGGTAAACAAGGAAGTAAGCTTCAAGATACTCGAAGTAAATGAGGGCAGACAGAGAGCTGTCGGCTCTATCAGAGTCGTTGCAAGAGAGGCAAGAGCTGCTGCTCAGACTAAGTTCTTTGAGAACACTCACCCGGGCGAGGAAGTTGAGGGCGTTGTCAAGTCTATTACAGACTACGGCGTATTCGTTGATCTCGGCGGTGTTGACGGTCTGGTCAGAAGAGTTGACCTTTCATGGAACAGAGACAAGCATCCTTCAGATGTTGTTTCAGTCGGCGACAAGATCAGCGTAAGGATCAAGGACATTGACCCTGAGACTAAGAAGATCTCACTGATTTACAAGAAGGATTCTGAGAATCCTTGGGAGATATTCAAGGCTAATTATGAGGTAGGTCAGACTATCACTGCTAAGATCGTTTCGATCACTTCGTTCGGTGCTTTCGCTCAGATAGTTGACGGCATCGACGGTCTTATCCACATCTCTCAGATCGCTAACAAGAGAGTTGACAATGTTAACGAGGCTCTCACTGTCGGCGAAGATGTTGAGTGCAAGATCACTGAGATAGATCTTGACAAGAAGCGCATCAGCCTGTCTATCAGAGCTTTGCTCCCTGAGGAAGAGGCTGCTGATGAGGAAGCTGAGGCTGAGGCTGAGCAGACAGAGGAGGAAGTTCCTGCACAGGCAGAGCCTGCTGAGGAAACCGCTGAGGAAGCTCCCGAGGCTTGATCAGGCATGAGAATATTGCGGGGGCGAGACATCGTCCCCGATTTTCGTTGAATGTACGCTTTGTGAAAAAGTGAGATTCGGCGGAGTTATGTGAGCTTTAATTGTCTTAATTGACTAAAATTGATTGGGAAAGATTAAAAAAGCTTAACTTTTTCAATGTTTCGTGGTATAATAATAGCATTGAATGTGAACAGGAAAGGCTGTTTTTATGGAAGACAAAAAGAGAGTTGTTCCCGACAGAAGAAAGGGCAAAAGAAGAAAAAGAAAAGTGAATACGGCTCTCGGTATCATTTCGAGGGTCCTTAAAACCATCGGTACAGTCGTTCTTTCGGTGTTCCTTATCGTTATAATCACATCGTGCATTTTCGCTACGGTGCTGACTATTTACGTTCTCAACTTTGCTGACACCACCTCGACGGTCAGCCTTGACCGTGTGGCTGAAAGCAATATATCAAGGTTCGTTTATGAAAACCCTGACTATGACGAGAAGGATCCGAACTCGCAGCAGTATAATCTGTACTATGCGATAAGAAATAACAGCAAGCACGTTCTCTGGGCGGATATTGAAAATATCCCGCAGTACACTCAGGACTGCTTCGTTTACAGCGAGGACGAGAGATTCTATCAGCACGACGGTATCGACTTCAAACGTACGCTCGGTGCATTCGTCAACATCTTCCTGCCGATATATCCGGGCAGACAGGGTGGTTCGACGATCACTCAGCAGACGATAAAGAACGTTACGGGAGATTCCGATGCGGCGGGCATCAAGGGTATTGAAAGAAAGATACGAGAGATATTCCGAACGATCAACGTTGAAAGGGTAAACCGTAAGGAAGATATTCTGCAGTGCTACCTCAATGTTGTTCCGCTGGGTACTTACAAGTATGATATTGTCGGCGTTCAGGCGGCGGCTAACTTCTATTTCGGCAAGGACGTCAAGGATCTGACTCTTGGTGAATCGGCTTCGCTGGCGGCTATGACTACTGCGCCTGCGGCTTACAATCCGCTTGAAGCTCCGAAAGAAAACTATGTCAGACGTAAGGTCTGCCTCAACAAACTGCTGGAAAACGGTGCTATTTCCGATGACGAGTACGATGAGGCTCTCAAGGAAAATATCAAGATCGTTGGAAACTTCGACTATTCAAGTGCTTCGGTATATGACGATGAGACCAAGGATCAGGGTCCTACGGACTACTTTATGGACGAGGCACTGACTGAGGCTGAGGACAAGATAGCCAAATACTACGGCATCTCTACCGAGGAGGCTTCGGCAAAGCTCAACGGCGGCGGATTTACCGTTTACACGACGGTCGACAAGAATATGCAGAAGACGCTTGAAACAAATATGCAGAACGCTGCGAACTTCCTCAACTATCCTATCGAGAGCGACACGATACTTTCGGCGGCGATAGCGGTGGATTACACGGGAAGCGTCAAGGCGGTCGTCGGCGGTCGAGGCACAAAGGATAAGTCAAGGACGTTCAACATCGCTACCCAGGGTAAACGATCTCCGGGTTCGTGCATCAAGCCGATCGCTTCGTATGCGCCTGCGGTGGAAAGCAACCTCGTTACATGGTCTACTAAGATAAAGGACGAACCTATCGTTATAAAGAATGCTCAGGGTCAGAACGAAAAATGGCCGCAGAACTATTCGGAGACGGGCGGCGGAAACTGGTCGGGCAAGTATATGTTCACATGGCAGATGCTTGCACAGTCGAAAAACACCTGTCCTGCTCAGCTCGTTCAGAAGCTGACCCCTGAATACTGCTTCAATTTCCTTCAGGAAAAGCTCGGTATCAGCACGATGAACGAAAATGATATGCACAACTATTCGGGCGTTACGGTCGGAGGCTTCAACGAGGGTCTTCACCTTTCGGAAGTTGTTGGCGCTTATATGATATTCGGCAACGGCGGAAGAAAGTATGAGCTTAGCTACATCAACTATATCGAGGACGCTCAGGGCAAGGTCATCTATGAGAAGACTGACGGATACAAGCAGGCTATCAGCGATGATACGGCTTATGTCATGAACAGAATGATGCAGCAGGTAGTCAACGATTCGCAGGGTACGGGAAGAAACGCTAAGCTTATCACTACCGATCTTGTTGCGAAGACGGGTACTTCGTCAAACTGGGAGGACCTCACATTTGTTGGCTGCACACCTGACTTTGTTTCGGGTATCTGGATAGGCTACGATAACCACAAGACGATACCTACGGGTTACTATAAGAACAGTGATGCGCTGTGGAAAGCTATGTTCGGTGAGCTTGCAGAGGCTGAACCGAATAAGGAATTCGATGTTCCTGATTCTGTGCAGAAGGCTTACTACTGCACGCAGACGGGTCTGATAGCTTCTAAGACCTGCAGGACCAAGGCAGAAGGCTGGTTCAAGACATCGCAGCTCGGTCACGTTTGCAATCATTGACACTAATAATTATCAGCCCCCGCATCCTTAGGGAAAACGGGGGTTTTGATTTATGAAAGGGATATTCAATGGATAGGTTAAGGCTTTGCGTTCCCTGCCATTTCGGGCTGGAGAGCGTGGTTACTTATGAGATAAAGAAAATAGGCGGAGACAACCTTGTGACGACTGACGGAAAGGTCAGCTTTGAGGGCGATGAGCTGACGCTTGCAAAGGCAAACCTGTGGATCTCGTCGGGAGAAAGGGTGCTTATCGAGCTTGCAAGCTTTGAGGCTAAGAGCTTTGAGCAGCTTTTTGAAGGGGTCAGGGCGATACGCTGGGAGGACTTCATTGGAAAAAACGATGCTTTTCCCGTTAAGGGAAGCAGCCTGAACTCGCAGCTGAGGAGTGTTCCAGACTGTCAGAAGATAATCAAGAAAGCCTGCGTCAAGAGGCTTGAAAGCGTTTACGGGATAAGCTTTTTCGAGGAGACGGGCGCTAAGCATCAGATACAGTTTACTATCCTTAAAGACAAGGTGAGCATTTACCTTGACACGTCGGGACAGGGCTTGCACAAGAGAGGCTACCGCAGAAATTCAAACGATGCGCCGATAAAGGAGACGCTGGCGGCGGGCATTATTGACCTTGCGAGAGTCAGGGCGGACACGGTGGTCTGCGACCCGATGTGCGGTTCGGGAACGTTCCTTATAGAATCGGCTTACAAGGCGATGAACATTGCCTGCGGTCTGAGGCGGAGCTTTGCGGCGGAGGAATGGGCGCAGATACCTGCGCCTGTATGGCAGCAGGCAAGGGCGGAGGCTATGGATCTGATAAAGCGTGATGCAGGTTTTCACGGGTATGGGTTCGACATTGACGAGCTTGCGGTGGATCTTACGAGTGCTAATGCTAAAAAGGCAGGTGTAGCTCCGAGGCTGGAGATAAAGCAGCAGGACATTTCAAAATACCGTCCGCTTGAAAACTGCACGCTGTTTTGCAATCCTCCTTACGGAGAGAGGCTGCTGGATCTTAGGGCGGCAGAGGAGCTTTACAAGAAAATGGGACAGGTCATCTGTCCTTCAAAGGATAATCCGTGCTATATCATTTCGCCGCACGAGGAGTTTGAGAGATTCTTCGGAAAGAAGGCAGACAAAAAGAGAAAGCTTTACAACGGAATGATAAAGTGCGATCTATACATGTATTTCAGATAGGGGAGACAGAAAATGAAACTAAATGAACTTGATGCGGTAGTTTTTGACATGGACGGTGTCATTTTTGACACGGAGACTATCGCTCTGCGCAGCTGGCAGGACACAGCTGATGCGCACGGACTGGGCGACATCACCGAGACGGCGATGAAATGCGTCGGCAGAAGCACTGTTGATACGCTGAAAATATTTGAGGAAGCTTACGGCGACAGGGTGTCGATAGAACAGATGCATATTGAGTGCATCAACCGCTTCAACGAGATAATGGAGACTGAGGGAATACCGATAAAGAAAGGCGCAAGGGAGCTGCTGGAGTTTTTGAAAGCAAGCGGCGCAAAGGTCGCTCTTGCGTCGTCAACGAGCTACGACAGGGTAGTTATGGAGCTGAAGGACGCTGACCTGTTCAAGTATTTCAGGGTCATCGTCGGCGGAAACATGATAGAGCACTCAAAGCCTGAGCCTGACATTTACCTGCTTGCCTGTGAAAAGCTGGGTGCTGACCCGACAAAGTCGGCGGCGGTAGAGGACTCACGCAACGGGATAATCTCTGCAAGCAGGGCAGGTATGCTGCCGTTTCTTGTGCCTGACATCATCGAGCCTGACGAGGAGATGATAAAGCTTTCGCACAGGCAGTTCAAGGATCTGTTGGAAGTCAGGGATTATCTTGAGCAGTAAAAGTTGTTTGCTGTTAGTGTGATAAATCAGAATTTACCGCAGCGGCGGTCCGCTTGTCCGTCGCACATAAGCTTGT
>CAMZIK010000032.1 GCA_947307175.1 uncultured Clostridia bacterium | reverse complement strand
CTGGGGGAGAACCCTTCTCCAAAAGGGTTTCCCCCAGCTACTCGCCTATAAATTCCGATTTATCTCAGTAACCGAACTCTCCCAAACATATTTATCAAATCTAAACTATACATTCTGAGCATACAGATGTATAAAATATAAGCATTTTACATATTGAGAATGCTGTGATATAATGAGTACAGAATCAAAAATGTTCTGTACTCTTTTTTTGTGAGGTGATAGAATGAAAGTGACGAATACGAGCATTACCGACAAAGAGATAGCTGAGGTATTATCGCAATCAGGGCTGACTGACAAGCAGATAAAGGCTTTTCTCTCGGGGTGCTGCGACAAAAGCTGCTGCGGTGAAAAGGTGCGTATCCTGCGAAATGCCAGGCAAACGCTGCTCGATTCTATCCACAGGGAACAGGCATTGCTGGACAGGCTTGATTATGTAATATGGTGTACGGAAAACAAAAATCAATAAACGGAGGTAATCAATATGCTTGGAAATTTCAGCTATCACAACCCGACAAAGCTCTATTTCGGTGAGGACTCGCTTGGCAATCTGAAAGGCGAGCTTGCAAAGTACGGCGACAATATCCTGCTCGTTTACGGCAGCGGTTCGATAAAGAAAAGCGGTCTGTATGACGAGATCATTGCTATTCTGAAAGACTGCGGCAAAAATGTTGCCGAGGTCTCGGGCGTTATGCCTAACCCCACCGTTGATAAGCTCCGTGAGGGTGTTGCTATCGCGCGTGAGCATAAGACCGACTTTATCCTTGCGGTGGGCGGCGGCTCTGTCTGCGACTACTCAAAGGCTGTTTCGGTTTCCGTTCATTGTGACGACGACCCGTGGGAGAAATACTACATTCGTTTTGAAGAACCGACCTGCGAGATAATCCCTGTGGGTTGCGTACTGACGATGGCTGGCACAGGCTCTGAAATGAACGCAGGCTCTGTTATCACCAACCACAAGGCAAAGCTGAAGATAGGTCACGTTTTCGGCGAAGAGGTTATGCCGAAGTTCTCTATCCTCAACCCGAGGTACACGATGACGCTGCCGAAATATCAGATGGTGGCAGGCATCTACGACATTATGAACCACATCTGCGAGCAGTATTTTTCGGGCGAGGACGACAACACCAGCGACTACATCAGCGAGGGACTTATGAGAGGTCTTATCGTTGCAAGCCGCAAGGCTGTCAGCGACCCACAGGACTACGAGGCGCGCTCAAACATAATGTGGACGGCGACCTGGGCGCTCAATACTCTCGTTTCAAGGGGCAAATCCACCGACTGGATGGTGCATATGCTCGGTCAGGCGGTGGGTGCATACACCGACGCTACCCACGGAATGACCCTTGCTGCGGTATCTCTGCCGTATTACAGATATATCATGCCTTACGGCTTGAAGAAGTTTGCCCGTTTTGCAACCGAGGTCTGGGGCATCTCCGCAGAGGGCAAGACCGACGAACAGCTCGCAGGCGAGGGACTTTCCGCTATGGAGAGCTGGATGAAAGAGATAGGTCTTGTGATGAAAATTTCCGAGCTTGGCGCGACCGAGGATATGATCGAGGGCATTGCAGATGCTACTATCATTCTGAATGGCGGTTACAAGGTGCTTGACAGTGACGAAGTTGTGCAGATACTCAAAGCAAGTATGTGAGGTTGAAAGATGAGCATAACAATAAATATCTACTACACAGGCGAAAACGGGAATGCCCGTAAATTCGCAGAAGAAATGGTACAAAGCGGTACGGTGGACAGGATACGAAACGAGGACGGCAATCTTCGCTATGAGTATTTCCAGCCATTTGACGCTCCCGAAACGGTACTGCTGATAGATCAATGGACAAGTCAGGAGGCAATAGACATTCACCACGCATCGCCTATGATGCAGACTATCGCACAGCTTCGGGAAAAGTACGGTCTGAAAATGAAAGTGGAACGGTATATCTCCGATGAGGACGGTATTCCCGATAAGGATAAAGAATTTATTGTTAAACAGGAACGGAGGAACTTGCATGAAAGTATTGATAATTAACGGAAGTCCCCACGCCAAGGGCAATACTGCTATCGCTGTAAATGAGCTTGTAAAGACATTTGAAGCTCAGGGAGTGGAGACGGAAGTCTGTCATATCGGCAACAAGGATATTCGCGGCTGTATCGCCTGCCGCAAATGTGCAGAGCTTGGGCATTGTGTATTCAACGATACTGTCAATGAGCTTGCTCCGAAATTTGAAGAAACTGACGGACTTGTGGTAGCTTCGCCTGTGTATTACGCTTCAGCAAACGCAACGCTCATCGCCTGCCTTGACAGACTGTTTTTCAGCACCCGCTTCGATAAGACCATGAAGGTCGGAGCAAGTGTTGTTGTCGCAAGGCGCGGTGGCTGTTCAGCAACATTCGACGAGCTGAATAAGTATTTCACCATAAGCAATATGCCAATAGCTTCGAGCCAATACTGGAACAGTGTTCACGGGCGTGAGATCGGTGAAGCCGAAAAGGACGCAGAGGGCTTGCAGACTATGAGAACGCTTGCAAAGAATATGAGCTTTCTGATGAAGTCTATCGCTCTCGGAAAAGAAAAATACGGACTGCCTGAGAAAGAGCCGTGGCAGTCTACACATTTTATCAGAGACGATCTTTGATCAAGGAGTAAATAAAGAAACTGAATACGAATTTCTAAAACAGGAGGAATTTATGAAAGCACTTATCATTTATTTCAGCAGAGCTGATGAAAACTATGCCGTCGGTTACATTGACAAAGGCAACACCGAGATCGTGGCAGAGTTTGTGCAGGAGCTGACAGGTGCGGATATGTTCAAAGTCGAGCCTGCTGTTGCTTATGCGGCAGACTACAAGACCTGTATCGAAGAAGCTAAACAGCGTATCGGCAACGCTCCGATCAAGGAGAAGCTGGCGGACATTACAGCCTATGACACGATATTTATCATGAGTCCGATCTATTGGGGAACGTATGCCCCCGAAGTCGAAACGGCACTGACAGGGCTTGATTTCAGTGGTAAGACCGTCAGAGTCATCAGCACACATGAAGGCTCAGGTCTTGCAAATATGGTCTCTGATGTGAAGAAGATGTGCAAGGGCGCTAATGTTGACGGCAAGGGGCTGGCTATCGTAGGTTCAAAAGCAGGCAGCTCAAAGAATACAGTAGTTGAATGGCTGTGAGGAGGTCACACTATGTCAGATAAAATCGTACAGACCGCAGGCAGAGATGCCCTTGGTGAGTTCGCTCCGGATTTCGCCCATTATAATGACGATATTCTTTTCGGGGAGAACTGGAACAATACCGACATTGACCTGAAAACACGGAGCATCATAACTGTGGTCGCTCTGATGTCGCAGGGCGTGACGAGCGATGCGCTGAAATTTCACCTGATGAATGCGAAAAATCACGGCGTATCTCAGAAAGAGATAGCGGCGGTTATCACACATACTGCTTTCTACGCAGGCTGGCCTCATGCTTGGGCTGTGTTCGGTCTTGCAAAAGAGGTGTGGAATGAGAATACGCTCGAAATGACCGACAAGGACAGGTATCAGAACGAGATATTCTTCCCGATCGGCGAACCCAACCCCTACGGCGATTACTTTGTAGGACAGAGCTATCTTGCGCCTGTTTCGACTGAACAGCTTGCAATATTTAATGTGACCTTTGAGCCTGCCTGCCGCAATAATTGGCATATCCACCACGCAAAAAGCGGTGGCGGTCAGATGCTGATATGTGTCGGCGGTCGAGGTTACTATCAGCAATGGGGAAAGCAGGTAAGAGAGCTTCACCCAGGGGATATTGTAAATATCCCTGCCAATGTCAAGCACTGGCACGGTGCTGCACCTGACAGCTGGTTTTCACATCTTGCTATCGAGATCGAGGGTGAGGACGGCGGTACCGAGTGGTGCGAGGCTGTTTCAGACGAGGATTACAACAAACTGAAATGACGGAGGTAAAGCACATGAAAAGGATAGTATTTATTCCGTTTATGATAATAGTGATGCTGCTGACCGCCTGCGGTTCATCAGAGTCTGCTTCTGTGCCTGACGTTGCAAGCAGCGACAAGGCAGCCGTGCAGGAAAAGCTGAACAAAACAGATAGCTCAAAGCCCGATGATGATTCAGGTAAGGACGCAGACAGCACAAGCTCGCAGGGCGAAACATCAAGCGGCAAAAAGATACTTGTTGCATATTTCTCCCGTGCAGATGAAAACTACAAGGTCGGCAACATCGAAAAGGGCAACACGCAGATAGTTGCGGAGTATATCGCAAAAGAGGTCGGCGCAGACAGCTTTCACATTGAGACTGTAACGCCTTACCCAACGGGCTATGACGAGTGCTGTGATGTCGCAAAGCAGGAGCAGAAGGACAAAGCACGCCCCGAGATAAAGGGCAGCGTTGATAGCATCGGGCAGTACGATATCGTGTTCCTTGGCTATCCCATCTGGTGGGGCGATATGCCGATGGCGGTCTACACATTCCTTGAAAAGTATGACCTCTCGGACAAGGTGATAATCCCGTTCTGCACCCACGAGGGCAGCGGACTTTCGGGCACGGACAAGAACATCGCAGGTGCAGTTCCGAAGGCACAGGTACTGACCGCACTTGATATGCGTGGAGCGACCGCACAGGAATTCAATTCCGACACGCAGAAAACAGTTCGTGAATGGCTTGACAAACTGGGATTCTGATATGATTACAAAGACGAAAATAAAAACTGCCGCTGACATTCTGATGACAGCGGCATTACCCGTATTGATGTGTTATTCGATAGTAGGAGAAATGGCACACGAGATTGTCGGTGTGGCGATGTTCGTGCTGTTTATACTGCACCACATACTTAACTTCGGCTGGGTAAAATCACTTTTCAAGGGTAGGTATGGGCTAAAAAGAATAGTTGGTACAATAGTCAATGCGGCGGTGCTTGTTTGTATGATCGGGCTGATGTATTCAAGCCTTGTTATCTCAAAGCACATCTTCACTTTTATTGACATTGGCGGCACATCGACCGCACGGAACATTCATATCCTTTGTGCTTATTGGGGCTTGGTGCTGATGAGCGTTCACCTCGGTATGCATATCTCACAGATAGCTGCGAGAGTGAGGCTGAAAAACAAAGTGCTTATATGGTGTCTGCGTATCGCTTCCGCTTTGCTATCCGCTGTTGGTATTTATGAGTTTGTACAGCTGAAACTGACCGACTACCTGCTCGGGCGTGTGCAGTTCGTGTTCATCGACACGAGCGCATCGGCTGTGCTGACAGCTTTACAGTACGCTTGTGTTATGGTGCTGTTTGCAGATGCTGGATATCTGCTTAACAAAGCCCTGACAGCTAAAAAGTCGTCGGAGAAATAGACGAACAAAACCCTATCCGAAAACACTCTCGGATAGGGTTTGTCTTTGTCACGCTATAAGCTCCACGGTGTATGTAATATCCGTCTTATGCCCGTTGTTGCTGACTTTGCGGCGGGTGAACCGGTATTGGAGTTCCGGACACATCGTATTGACCATCTGACCGCCGACAGAACCAGCCTCACGGCTGGTAAGGTCGCCGTTGTAGCCCTGCTTGAGGTTTACGCCGACCTCGTTTGCAGCTTCCATCTTGAATCTGTTGAGGGTCTCTCTGCCCTGCTGTGTTGTAACACCTTTCATTTTGAAATTCTCCTTTAGATTTTTTCGGGTTTGCAGTAATAGTTTTTGCAAAGCAAGGGGAAATATCAAAGGAAATTTTTGCGCTGAAAAAAGAAAAAACTGTATATAAAAATGTACAGTTAATCTCTGAAATCAAACAAGTCTTTCGGCTTGACACCAAGCACTTCGCACAGCTTGAAAATCACATCGAAAGACACGCCGACATTGCCAAGCTCAATAGCGCTGATGTGGCTGCGGTCAACGCCAATCTTTTCGGCGAGCTGCAGCTGTGTCAGCTTTTGCTTTTTGCGGTAGTAAACTATATTAAGACCGAACTTTTCGTAAAGCTCTTTGTACTCCGTTTTCATCGTATCACGCTCCTATGTATAGCATAATGTGAAACAGGCACATAGTAAACCTTGTGAGAATAGCGTAATGCTATTGACACAAGTCGTTTTATATGATATGATAGTAAAAAAGGAGGTGTCTGTATGAAAAATACGGTTTGTGTGGCGAGAATTAAAATGACAAGGTATCTGTTAATCGTTTTTATGGCTGTTCTTGAAGCAGGCGGTGTATGGCTGTTGTACAAAGCTACAGAGGGAAAAGAAAGTGATCGGGAATTCATCATACCTACGCTTTCGTGTATGTTCCTGCTCCCAGGGGTATTTATCACGGTAAGAAATATGATAGTATCGAGATTATGCCATCTGGAACTAATGGACAACAGAGTCAGCGGAGTCAGGAGAAAGCTGATTTCTCGTGAGGAATTAGACTTGCCAATCGATAAGATAGACAGTATTAGGGTTTGCAGAAGATTCATGGATATACTGGATGGCGGAAAAACGCTGCAGGTGCGCTCGGTGTCGGGTGTTGTTGAGTTCCCGTGGGTTCAGAATGCTGAGGAGTTCAGAGAGGCTGTAATGAAAGCTATCGACGAGTACAATGACGGCGTGAGTATGCAGACTTCAGTGCGCAGGTCGTCGTCAGGAAGAAGCGGTTCAAATGGTACGGCTGGTAAGATGCAGGAGCTGAATGATCTGTTTGATCAGGGACTTATTTCCCGCAGTGAGTTTGATGCCAAGCGCAGAGAGCTTTTAAATAAAATGTGATAACAAACAAAATCCCTACCCGAAAAACTTGGATAGGGATTTTTTGTCTTATCATTTCCGCACAAAAACAAATACCTTGCTCTTGTCGTCCTTTGAAAGCTCCTGCATGTATTTCAGATACATCTTCGTGATGTGGTCGCCCTTGCCGCAGTCAGAAAGCTCCTGCAAACGCTCGATAGCCTTGTCACGCTCACCCATGTGGAACAGCCGCAGCGCCTCTTTGAATTCGCTCTTTGATGCACTTCGCAGCTGCCTTTCTTCGTCAGGCAGACAGTCCAGCACCTCGTACAGCGAGCGCACCTCGTTTACACCTGCCACCTGCACCATTCCAAGATACCGCAGATCCAGCGAGTCAGACGTCTTCATGTGGTCAAGCGTGTCCTTAGAGATAAGCATAGCCGTCTTGTATGTCTTTGTCAGCGATTCAAGCCTTGAACTTAGATTTACCGTGTCCGAAATGACCGTGCCCGAAAGCCGTTCCTCCTCGCCGACAATGCCTATCTCGGCCATTCCCGTGTGTATGCCGACGCCTATGTTTATCTCCGAAACATTCAGCCTCTGCGCCGTTTCCTTGTTCAGCACGATGCTTCTGTATATCTCTATCCCTGCCTCAACAGCAGCATCAGCTGACTCGAAAAGCGCCATAACAGCGTCGCCTATGTACTTGTCCACGAAACCGCCGTGATTTCTGATTATCGGTCCCGCAATACCGTAAATGATGTTTACAAATTTAAATATCTCCTTAGCAGTCATCATTTCCGAATTGAGCGAGAACGCCCTTATGTCGCAGAACAGCACCGAGAACTCCTTGCTCTGCGCATCGCCGAGAGTAAGATCCGTAAGCTTTTCCTTGCCCAGCAGCTCCCTGAATTTCTCAGGCACGAATTTGTAGTAGAACTTTTCGTTCTTGTCCTTTTCCTCGAACATCGTTTCAAGGTTCTGCGCCATCTTGTTGACCTGCGTGCATATCTCGCCAAGCTCGTCGTTGGATCTTCTCACAGCTCTTGCAGAGAAGTCGCCCGAAGCTATCTGTGAAACTATTTTTGTCGTCTTGCGTATCTGCCTGCTTATCCTTACCGAGAAGAAAGTCATCATAACTATCAGCAGCACAGTCATAAAGAAAATGAAAATGATAACGTCTTCAAACAGCCCCACGATAGAAAGCGCCACCGTGTAGCTGTCAGCTGTAACAAGCAGATATGCGCAGAATTTGCCGTCTTTATCGGTTATCCTGCCCACTGCCTCCATCTTTCCGTCACTGCCGAGATTGAACATGCTCAGCTCAGGCGAGAACAGCGAAATATCTCCGCCCTTGATCCTGTGCGTTTCAAGCTCATCTTCAGAGTAGAACGAGATGCCTCTCTCGTTCGGGATCGTGGTAATATCAGACCCTGCAAGCACACGGGTAATATCGTTGTTTGTCGGTATAAGCACCTTGAACGTGTACAGCCTGCCCCAGTCGCTGTGGCTGCCCGTAAGATCAGTCAGCTTCTGCCGCAGCTTGTAATATTCCTCGTCGTTGATGCTGCCAAGAGAGCGAAGCTGTGAAACATCAAGCCCACCCAGCTGCTTTACCGAAAGCTCGCATACAGCCGTCAGTTCATGCTCGCTGCTTTCTGCACGCTGCGTGTTCACCATGTACAGCACCACATAGAACAGTCCCGCCGATACCACCAGCAGCGTCGGGATAATAAGCAGCAGCTGCTTTGTGAGCAGCGTTTTCCTTTTGCAGATCAGAAATCCTATTATGCCTATCAGACCAACGAGCATAAGTATCTTTGAAATTTTGTTTATAACAGCTACCATAACGCTCGACATCGGCAGGTCGATGTTCAGCGCCAGATCTTCAGCCGAGCTGCCGTCAAATATTTTCAGACCCGTTTCTGAAACTATCATCAGCTTCCCGTCATACTCACGGTATGTTCCAATATCTTTTTTTCCCAGATCGTAAACCTCTGTCAGCTGCTTGTCTTTAAGCTCAAATATCTTGTCCTTTTCATAATTTGTCGTAACATACAGCTTATCGCCTATCTGCGCAGCAGCGGAGAAAACGCTCGACTGCGGACCTGCATCAATGTCTATGGAGCACCTGAAAACAAGCTCGCCCTTGCCTTTGCCGAATTCAGTCTTGTAGACCTCACCGTCGCTGTATGTCACCAGATAGCCTTTTCCTGTGGAAATTATCCTTGCGGTCTTTTTGCTGCCTTCAAGGAAATCCTGTCCCTCGCTTATCGCTCCCGTTTTGCAGTCTACCTCGTAAATGCAGGCTTTTGAGTTGTCGCAGTATGCAAATCCGAGCTTTCCGTCCGTGAAGCTCAGCTGGCTTATCTGAGGCAGCTTGACAGTCTGGGAACGGCTGTTATCATCGGAATAGTACTCAGCCGAAAATATCCTGCCGTCGTATTTTCCGTCGCTGGATATCCTGACTATCTCTTCTTTTTTTATCGATCCCTCATTGTTTATCCAGTAAAGGCAGTGTATGTACATATTATCATTGTCATCGACAGCCACAGCATAAGCTGTAAAGTTTTCGCTGTCAAAAAGCTCAAGCTGCTTGTCGTTGACGAGATAGTCGGTCCTGCTGTTTTTGGAGTCTATAAGAGCGATAGCGCTCGGAGAGACCGTTCTGTCTATTATTGCGATCTTGCCACCGCTGTTTGAATGAGCCGATACCAATCTCTGCGGTGTAACCGAAGACGGTGAACTGTAATCATAATACAGCTGATAATTGACCGGTGCCACCATAGGAGTAACTATAAAAATCGCTAAACCCAGCACAAGCATCAATATGTACCACCGTGATCTTGCAAAAAGCCTTTTCAGTTTAGACTTCATTATTCTACCTCCGAAGATCTTTGTTTGCTCTTATTCTAACAAATTATCTCCGAAATATCAAGTGCATATCCGGATATTGCTTTTAAAAGCTTACTGACAGCCTTTTGTGTGCGCTAAAAACACAGAACGAGTTGACAGCGCAGTGCTTTGAATGTATAATACTATATATCAATATCGGAGGTGTAAGTATGTCCGAACAGATAACAGACCTCGCCGCTGCGTCGGTGCAAAGAGAAAAAGCTATCGTCAGAACAAGTATCATCGGCATAATCACAAATGTCTTTCTTGCCGCATTCAAAGCGGCGATCGGAATAATATCGCACTCCATCGCCGTGACGCTGGATGCAGTCAATAACCTTTCCGATGCGCTTTCATCGGTCATAACCATAATCGGAACAAAGCTCGGCGCAAAACCGCCCAACAAAAAGCACCCGCTTGGCTACGGCAGGATAGAATACCTAAGTTCAATGATAGTTGCCGCTATCGTGCTTTATGCAGGTATCACCTCGCTGGTGGAGTCGGTCAAGAAGATGATCTCACCCGAGGAAGCTGATTACAGCGCAGTCTCGCTTGTCATCATCTCAGTCGCCATCGTCGCAAAGCTGATACTCGGCACATATGTCAAACGTCAGGGCAAAAAGCATAATTCGGGCGCACTCATCGCCTCAGGCTCAGATGCCCTGTTCGATGCGATACTTTCCTCGTCAGTCCTCGCCTGCGCAGTAGTTTTTCTTATCTGGAAGATCTCCCTTGAAGCGTATGTCGGCGCTATCATCTCGCTGTTCATCATCAAAGCAGGCATCGAAATGATGAGCGAAACAGTCAATGACATTCTCGGCAAGCGCCCCGAAAAAGAGGAGACCGACCAAATCAAAAAGCTTATCTGTGAAGAGCCTGAAGTCCGTGGTGCATTCGACCTCATAATGTATAATTACGGACCAAACAAAAACTACGCCAGCGTCCATATCGAGCTTCCCGATACCATGACTATCGACGAGGCTGATAAGCTCACTCGGCGCATACAGTCAAATGTCTATTTGAAAACAGGCGTTATCCTCACAGGCGTAGGCGTCTATTCCTTCAATACCTCAGACAACGAAGCCGCAAAGATACGCAATACCATTCTGGAAACTGTCCTCGCTCACGACTGGGCGCTCCAGCTCCACGGCTTCTATGCCGATACGCAGAACAAGACCATTCGCTTTGATGTCGTCATCAGCTTTGAAATAGACAGAGCAGAGGCGGTCGAAACGCTTATGCAGGAAACAAAAACCCTGTATCCCGATTATGAGATACAGATCATTCCCGACATCGACGCATAAGCCGTGAGAATAAAAATAACTTGTATGTCCTATCCCTGTCCGTGTCCTCACAGACAGGGATTTTTTTTATGTTTCCCGCACGGCTTTTTTCAGCTCGTAAGGGAATTTTTCTTTAAAATGCTATTGTAATTATTGCCGATGTATGTTATAATGATTGTGTGTAGATATATGGTATTATATTTGATAAAATTTCAGGATCCTGATCCCTGAATTCCGATATAGATGAGGTGTGTTATGGCAAATAGCGTCACAAGAGTAAAAAGGAGCAAGCGATTCTTTGTTATTGCGCTTGTTCTTCTGATGATAACTCATATTGCAATGGGCGTAGTTCTTGTCACAACGTCAAAAAAAGCTCTGCGTGAGCAGATAGAACAGCGAATGCTCGATATTGCAAATACCGCAGCGTATCAGCTCAACGGCGATGAGATGGCTAAGCTGACCGCCAACGATGTCGGTACGGAAAGCTACAATAATGCTCTGTATATTCTCAGGTCTTTTCAGAACAATATACATCTTGATTACATTTATGCAATAAGAGCTGAACAAGACGGTACATTCACTTTTATGATAGACCCCGATGCCAATTCTCCGGGGCAGTTCGGATCTCCTATCCCGACAACAGATGCTGTGAAAAAAGCCGCAAACGGAACACCTGCTGTTGACAGAGAACCTTATGAGGATAAATGGGGAAGATTCTATTCCGCATTCAGTCCCGTCATGGATTCAAAGGGAAATGTCGCAGCGATAGTCGCCGTGGATTTCAATGCCGACTGGTATGAAAAGATATTAAGCTCGCATAAGGGCATAGTAATAATCCTTTCAATGATCGTTCTTACGCTGGGGATAGTGCTGTCCTTTACTCTGCATACGTTTGTTATCGAGGGCGAGAAAAAGGAGTATAAGAAGCAGCTTGAAGAAACTATCGAGCGTGAGCGTGAGCAGAAGCAGGAGCTTGGTTCTACAAGGCAGCTGGCTTATACCGACCCGCTTACGGGAGTCAAGAATAAGCTCTCATATCTTGAAGCCGTAGAGCGTGTGGATAATGCGATCGCAAACGGCACTAAGAAACAGTTCGGCGTTGCCGTCTTTGACCTCAACGGTCTGAAGAATATAAACGATTCACTGGGACATGACGTCGGCGATAATTATATAAGAGCAGGCTGCAATCTGATATGTCTGAAGTTCTGTCATAGCCCTGTTTTCCGCATCGGCGGAGATGAGTTCGCAGTGCTGCTTGAAGGCACCGACTATAAGTTCAGGGAAACGCTGCTTGCCGAGCTTGACAGTCAGGTCGATGAAAACCTCAGTAAAGGTCTGGTCGTAGTCTCATCTGGAATGAGCATATATGAACCTGGTGTTGATAAGGATTATGCGTCGGTATTCGAGAGAGCAGACAAGAAGATGTATGAGCGCAAGCGTATGCTTAAAAAAACGGATAAGAAATAATAGCTTTAAACAACAAGACCCCACGCAGACCGAACTGTGTGGGGTCTAATATTACATCTTTGATAAATCAGAATTTACAGTTCTAATCAAACTTTAAAAACCGGTCAACAAAACAGGTTTTTTCGTCCACCTTTTTCTCGTAAAAAAAGGTGGCGGGTCGAGGGCAGCGCCCTCGTCGCTCTCCGCAGAGAGCGAAATCCCTTACGTCAGGCGCACGGCAAAGGGTGAATTGAAAAACAGTCCTGTGGACTGTTTTTCAAGAGGGAAAGCCCTGTAAGAGAGGGCTTTCCCTGCCCCGTGGTAACGCCAGCCACCTCAAGCCGCCTGCGAAAAGGCGGCTTGAACATCAGATGTTAAGCTCTTGTTTTGGGGGCTTTCCGATCGCCCCCAAACCCCTTCGGTCGCACACCTGGATAATAATATAAATTCTGATTTATACTATTATCCCTTCGAGGTGGTCGCATTCATGTTGGATTATCTGAGCAGTCAGCCCTGAGAATTTACCTTTGCGTGCGATGAAATTTTCATCGAGATAACGAACAGTGATGTTTTCAAACCGCTGCACCTTGCGCACACCGACAAGCGACAGGCAGCCTTCCTCCGTGTCGTATTTTCCTGCTTTCGAAGCGATGACAGGGTTTATCATAACCATGTCGCCAAGCTCTGTTGAAACGATGATTATGCGCTTTGAAACACCTATCATATTAGCAGCCATACCGATGCAATGCTCCCTGTTTGCCGCAAGAGTATCACGCAGATCAGCTATCACCTGAACGTCGCCTTTGTCCGCTGGAACGCTTTTGCGTGCAAGGAACAAAACATCTTTGATTATCGGCTTTACCACATACATCACCTCCCTGACTTAATGATACTTCATTACAGCAGGGAAGTCAAGTGCTGAGATCTTCACGGCTTTTCTGCTGTTGCTTTGCTTATTGACAATGCCGCAGATGCGTGGTATAATTTATCCATAGCCAAACTTTGAACCGTAACTAAGGAGGTCTTACTATGCTGATATACGACCAGATCGAGCTTACTTGTCCTGACGGATTCCATGAAATGACCGAAGACGAAAAAAAACGCCCTTGACTTCTGGGGCGGCTCAGACGGTGTCTGCTTGTCAGATTCGCAGAGACACATGACGATCTCAATAGGCATCAAAAAAACAGGCTGGGTCACAAGCAAGCTGGTCAATCAGTTAGAAGTTGCGGACAGAATGGAAAAGACGCTGGCAAGTGCTATGAGCAAATACGATTATAAGTATGAGCGTGGAGTTGAGGTGAATGTCGGCGGACTATCTGCTTTTGGCGTAAGCTACAACTACACAGCAAAGGACATTCCTATGAGCGCCCGGTCGCTTGTTCTGAAGCAGGGATCAACATTCTTTTATTTTCACCTTTATACGAGAACTGCCCTGAAGGACGAGAATATGGCAGTGATGACTGGTATCCTTGAAAGCATCGAATGGGTATGATAAATATACAGAGCAGCTGACCGTGTGCTGAAAGCATATAGTCAGCTTTTTTCTGACAAGGCTCAAAAAATTTTCAAAATGCCTTTTCTTTTTGCTGAGAATGTGCTATACTATACAAAATGTGTGCGGTGGTGATAAGTTTTGAAGTTCCTGAAGGGCAAATTGCTGACAACGATAGTCATTTGTTTCGTGGCTGTAATGTGTATAGTCGTTGCGGTGCTGACCGCCCGTATAATGAATGAAACTGTGGATTTCAGAACACCGTATATGTTCATAGAGGGCAAATATTCAGTCGATGGCGGTGAGTTCAGAGACTTTGAAATGAACGAGCCTATAAACGAACAGTTCAAAAAGATCACCTTCAAAGGCACTGTTCCCAAGGACACTCTCAACACCTGGGAAGAGATAGTATTCACGACCAAGAATATGTGGTACAGGATCTATTCAGCTGACGGCACGCTGCTGATCTCCAATGACTATAAGACCTTTGAACAATGGTGTGATGAATACTACGATACCGACAACGGAGAAGAATATACCCCTGAGGAAAAAGAAAAGATCAAAGAGAGGTTTTTGAGCAAAAACCCACTCAAATACGATATGCCAGATACTCCGGGCTATAATGCGGAGTACATTTACGTTGAGGATCTTATAGGATTCTGTCCCGATCTTGAAGAGGGACTGGTGCTGGAATTTGAGATACCGTACGAACATTCTCTGGGAAGCTTCAGCGACCTGTTCACCGTAACTCTGAGCAACGGCAACGGTATCCATATCCGTATCCTGAAAAATGTTCTGCCCATCGTCTTTCTGTTTGCGATAATCTGCATGTTCGGCATCTTTTTCTTCCCCGTTGCAAGCTTTATCCTGGGCAGGATAAATTACAAGTATCTTTCATTCGGTATCCTGTGCTTTTTCTGGGGACTGTATATGATGATGAATGTGTTCAGCAGCTTCCTCGGACAGTGGATAACCGATAACAGCGCTTGTCTGTTTATCGACAAAATGACATCTCATTTCTTTACTATATCGCTTATTGTCTATCTGCGCTCAAACCTTACAAGACCCGTTTCAAAAGCGATAGGCGGCGCCTTGACGATCATCGTTGCCGCCGCAGTTGCTGCCGCAGCTGCACTTCACCTGACAGCAACAGCCGATATGGTAGTGACGGGAGCATATATCAATATTCTTATCGGCGTAGTCTCAGCTGCATTTATCGTAATGCTTTCCTGTGAGATAAAAAGCTCACGAAGTGCGATGCTTTCAATGATAATGTGGACACCGATGATAATCGGTCTGACGATCGACATCGCTGACCAGTTTATCGGGTTCCCCGGATCGCACTATTTCATATACGGATTTGCGGTCACTATGGTCGCACAGATAGTTTTCATTATTTTCGACCTGCGTAAGCAGCGCCTCGAAGCGATACGCTACCAGCAGATACAAAAAGAGCTTTACGAGGCAAAAATTCAGGTAATGGTTTCACAGATACGCCCGCACTTTATGTACAATGCACTTTCATCTATCGCAATGCTGTGCAGGATAAAGCCCGAAACAGCTTACGAAGCAACGATAAATTTCTCGGAATACCTCAGAGGAAATATGGATTCGCTCAAACAGACCGCTCCTGTGCCTTTCAGAAAAGAGCTCGAACACCTTGAAAAGTATTTGTATATCGAAAAGCTCCGCTTCGGAAAGAAGCTGAATATCGAATATGACATTCAGGCGGAGAATTTTGAGCTGCCTCTGCTGTCAGTCCAGCCGCTTGTCGAAAACGCTGTAAAGCACGGAGTCGGCATGAAAGAGGACGGCGGCACGGTGAAGATAGCCACCCATGAAACCGAAGAAAATTTTGAGATAATCGTATCCGACGACGGTGTTGGATTTGATACAAACGAAGTCAAAAACGACGGACGTTCACACGTCGGTATGGAGAACACCAAGCGCAGACTCAAAGATATGTGTAATGCCGATGTCGTGATAACCAGCGCTGTCGGAGAAGGAACAACTGCTAAGATAATTATTCCCAGAACAAAGGAGGAAATATAATGAGGATACTTTGTGTTGACGACGAGGAACTGATGCTGCAGATGCTTGAAATGGCAATAAGGGAGGCAAAGCCCGAAGCCGACATACACGCATTTGAAAAGCAGAGCCAGCTGCTTGAGGACGCAAAAGCAAACGGCTGCGACATCGCTTTTCTGGATATACATATGCGTGGAATGAACGGCGTTGAGCTTGCAAAGGCGCTCAAAGAGGTCAACCCGAAAATGAACATCATCTTTGTCACGGGCTTTTCAGAGTACGCAGGCGATGCAATGAAGCTGCACGCCAGCGGATATATTATGAAACCTGTCACAAAAGAGAAAATAGAAGCAGAGCTTGCCGATCTGCGTTTCCCTATCGTGCCAAAGAGCAACGCACTGCTGAAAGTCCGCTGTTTCGGAAATTTCGATGTGTTCCTGCCTGACGGCACTCCGCTGAAATTCGAGCGCAGCCGTGCAAAAGAGATCTTTGCATATCTCGTTCACCGCTGCGGAAGCGGCTGTTCCACAAAGGAGATAGCTGCGGCGCTGTTTGAGGACGAGCCGTACGACAAGAACCAGCAGAGCTACCTGCAAACGCTTATCTCCGCAATGAACAAGAGCCTGAAAAAAGCGGGCGTTGACAAGGTCATCAACAAAAGCTACAACAGCCTTTCGGTAAACGTTGACCTGCTGGACTGCGACTACTACCGCTTCAAAGAGCTTGACGCAGGCGCAGTAAACGCCTACGAGTGCGAATATATGAACCAGTATTACTGGGCAGATTTCCTATACAACGGATTCTGATGTTTTCAAAACGCCCCTGGGTATATCCCCGGGGCGATCTTTGTTGTATACGTAAGGAAAAGCTTCTGCCTGCAGCACTAAAGCGAAAGTGTACAAATTATTGTACAGCAGTCGTTTCCGCCGATACGCCTTTTTGCAAAAAAAACAAGACCGCTTTGATCTTTCAAAACGGTCTTGTTGTCGTATTGTTTTTTACTGTTCTCTCAGCGGGTCGCTGTGAGAATGTTCGCTTTCCTTTGGCTTTATGCAGACAACTATCATTGATGAGATCACAGTCAGCAGTATAACGCTGTTGCAGCTCAGTCTTACCGTATTGTCTTTGTTGGGCAGCGCATCGGTAAACGCCTCGTTGTTTATCATGCAGTAGATTATATCTGCGTGATGGAGCAGTACAAGGAGGATCAGACTTGCATTTGCGATCATTGCGGACTGCTTTGATGCAGAACCGATAAAAAATCTCAGAATAATAATGCTGCACACGAGAGATCCGAGATAAAAAGCCGTATAGAATAAAAACGGCAGCACATCATTGAAATCCTGTCCTTTTGCGGTGATCTGTCTTGCACCGTATCCGACGCCGACAATATCTGAGATAATAAAAACATGCAGCGGGATCTTAAAATATCTGTATTTACCGTTGTGCGGAAGTGAGATCCCGACTGCGCAGTAAAGCGCACATCCCAGAATGGAGAGCAGTACCATTATGAAAGAAACATAAGTGTCCTTTGTGTCGTGTTCATCCAGAGAGTTCAGAACGAACACCACAACAACAGTAAGCACTCCGAGAAGCGCAAGATAAGCAAGGATCTGTACACACCGAACAGCACCTTTATGCTGTGCGCGATCTATGTAGTTTCCCATATTTCAGCTGTGCCTGTTCTGACAAGCACGACCTCCTTGAATTTTTTAATAATATATTAATATAATATCACAAAAAATAGTAAATGTCAATAGGAAGCTGTCTGATTTTGCTGCTTATCTGCTGAGAGTATACTCGGCGATAGCATAGCTTTTTCCTTCGGGAGTTGTCAGGTCGACTGTGAGGATATTATCACTTGTATAGACCTTGGGGATAACTATGCTGTTTCTCTGAACAGGCAGCTTGTACTCGCATCTGATGCGCTTTATCTGTGCATCGTCGGGGAGAAATTCATCTGTGATGTCAAGATAGCGGGCGTTATTGACATGGCGGTTCATATCTATAAGGCAGCGGCTTATCTTTACAGGCTCGAAAGTCTGCGGCTCGCAGTCGGGGAGTGTTATCTTTCTTGAAGTATACTCTATGTCTTCGAGCTTTGCTTCAAGCTTTACACGGTCGATAGTTTCCTGAGGGACTTTCGTTGCACGCATTGTCTGAGAGTTTATAAAACAGCCGCCTGCGATGCTCTTGACGAGTATCTCTCCGTTCTCGCCGTAGATAACGGTATTTCTGAAGCCGTAAAGCTTATTCAGCTCATAGCACCAGGTTTTAATGGTAACGCTGTCGTCGAGCTTTGGCTTTTTGATGATGTCGAGCTGGCGTGAGATGAGAAACATTATGCAGCCTGTTTGTTTGAAATACGGAGCCATAACAGGTTCGTTCTCAAGATGCTTGAGGCTGCAGTCCTGAAGAAAATCTACAAGTGCGCTGTTTCGCATCATGCCGTCCTCGCCGATCTGGCTGCATCTGACGGTCCTTTTCATTTCATATATCATATTTTATCACCTTTCCGTTTTAGAGATCATAGGTAAAAGGTATTTTATATTCAGTTGTCAAGCTTCGCCGACACACCCGATCGCCGCCTTTGAGATAACGACCTGAGAGTTACCGGGCTCTGCGTGTGTCCGGCTGACGAAATATACCGCTACCGGTGACTGAACTGTGACTTTCTGAATCAGAACGGGATATGCGGTGAAAGCTCAGAGAACAGCTTCCGTCAACCCGGGCTTACGTTATTTTGAAAGGTGAAACCCTGTAGTGAACTCCTTCCGATACACTTGTCCGACCCGAATGCCTTATCTATCGGTGTTTTGCGGCTGTGGGCACATCGGAAAAAGCACGTTCTACACTCTTTTCACCCAAAGCCTTGCCGTAAGGCAGACTGTCTGCACGGAACGTTTGTTCTGATTAGATACAGTTTAGCACATATGTTCTATTTTGTCAAGCGCCCGCTTTTATTTTCGGCGGAATGAACAGTCTATGCGGCGGAGTTTTGGGCAGAACGCAGACGGTACTTGATTTTGCTTCTTACCTCTGACCTCTTACATCAGATAATTATACACTGAAATGTGCATAAAATCAAGGGTGGATTTTTGTGAATATTTTTTTAAAAGGAATCGATAAAACGCTTGCAAATCTGATAGAAATGTGGTAAAATTATTAAGTGCTTTAAAACTTTAAAGGAGAAATGCTGTTATGTTTTTCCAGAAAGAACTTGAAACAATGTCAAGAAAAGAGATCGAGGAGATCCAGCTCAAAAAGCTGAAACACCTTGTAAAATACTGCATGGACAACGTTGAGTTCTACAACAAGAGACTTACCGAAGCAGGCGTGAACGAGGACAAGATCAAGCAGCTCTCGGACATTCAGTACATACCTTACACCACAAAGGCGGACATGAGAGATACTTACCCGTTCGGGCTTTTTGCACAGCCGCTGAAAAAGATAACCCGTATCCACGCTTCTTCGGGAACTACGGGCAAGCCTACTGTTGTCGGCTACACTAAGGGCGACCTTGATATGTGGAGCGACTGCATGGCACGTCTTGTAATGGCTGCGGGCGCAAGCGACGAGAGCATCGTTCAGATATGCTTTGGCTACGGTCTTTTCACGGGTGCGTTGGGACTGCATTATGCGCTTGAAAAGATTGGAGCAACGGTTATCCCGTCTTCAAGCGGAAATACTGAAAAGCAGATAATGCTGATGCAGGATTTCGGCACGAACACGCTGGTTTCCACGCCTTCATATGCTCAGTACATCGGAGAGCTGGCAAAGGAAAAGGGCGTTCTGGACAAGATACACCTCAAACTCGGACTGCTCGGCTCGGAAGGCTGCACAGTTGAGATGAGAGACCAGATAGAAAAGACGCTGGGAATGTTCGTTACCGACAACTACGGCATGAGCGAGCTTATGGGACCCGGTGTTTCGGGAGAGTGCGAGGAAAGATGCGGAATGCACATCAACGAGGACCACTTCCTTTGCGAGATAATCGACCCCAAGACTGGCGATGTGCTTGAAAAGGGAAGCGAGGGAGAGCTTGTCGTTACCACGCTTTCAAAAGAGGGAATCCCTATCCTGAGATACAGGACAAAGGACATCACGGAGATAGATTACGAGCCGTGCAAGTGCGGCAGAACGTTTGCGAGAATGGCTAAGCCGAGAGGACGCTCGGACGATATGCTGAAGATCAGGGGAGTCAACGTATTCCCGTCGCAGATAGAGTCTGTGCTTATGGGATTTGACGAGGTCGCTCCGCACTATCAGCTGATACTGACGAGGTCGAACTGCGCAGATCACCTTGAGATCAAGGTCGAGCTTTCAAACACGATCAGCCACGAGATGATAGAGAATTATCCGAAGCTTGAAGAGCTGCACAACAGGATAACGCACGATATGAAGACGGTGCTTGGCATCCAGACCAAGATCACGCTTGTTGATTTCGGCTCGCTGGAGAGATTCCAGGGCAAAGCAAAGAGAATAGTTGACCTCAGGAATGAGGGGAAATAAGAGTACAATAAAGAGGACAGTTTATTCTTTGGATCTTTGTTTGATTCAATAATGATTTGGTGGTTTTATGGGAGAGTTTATTGACCTTACAGGTAAACAATCAGGAACACTAGTTGCAATAGAGTATATTGGTAATAGTAAATGGCGGTGCAAATGCACGAGATGTGGTAATATTGTTGAGATAAATACTTGTTGGTTTAATAAAAATCCAAGACTAAACCGTGACGGATGCAAGCATATTAAGCAAATTAGTATTGGAGATGTATTTGGACAGCTTACTGTTGTCGAAAGGGCAGAGGATTATATCAAGCCTAAATCAGGTTCGCACGAACGCCAATGGCGGTGTAAATGCATTTGTGGTAAGGAGAAAATTGTTTTAGAATCTAATCTTAAAGCTAATAAATCATTGTCGTGTGGGCTTTGTAGTAATAGAATATCTATCCCTGAAAAAATGATATATTTCTACTTATCACAATTGTTTGATGATATTCAGGAAAACTTTCGTCCTAGCTTTTTAGATGGAAAGGAGATTGATATATTTCTTCCTTCATTATGTCTTGGAATTGAATATGATGGAGAACGTTGGCATAAGATACTTGAGTCGGATTTGGAAAAGAATAAGAAGTGTTTGGAAAATGGAATTCATCTTATTCATATTAGAGAACCTAACTGTCCTAAATCAAATGATTTTGAGTATCAAATTATCACTCCAAAACCAACAGCAAATGGATCACATATGACATTACCGATAAAACAGATAATTGATATATTAAAAACAAAATTTTATGTTTCCTGTGATATTGATGTTGACTGTTTGCGAGATAATGCAGACATTTGTAAGGCTATCTTTTCATCGGCTGGGTTTAATTCATTATTGATAAAGAATCCTGAAATTGCTGCGGAATGGGATTATGAAAAGAACAGTCCACTGACACCTGATAAAGTTCCAGCTCATTCGGGGAAAAAGGTGTGGTGGATTTGTCCAAAAGGTCATAGCTATAGCTCGGTAGTTTCATCAAGAACGGGAACAGACAAATGTGGTTGTCCAATTTGCAGTAATAAGGGTAAAAACCTATATCATAATGGAAAATACATTGGTGAACACTCCCTCGCTAAAATCAGACCGGATATTGCTATTGAGTTTGACGAGGAGAAGAATGGAATTTCATCAGATGATATTTCTGTTCAAAGCAATAAAAAAATGTGGTTTAAGTGTTCAAAATGTGGATTTGAGTGGCAAACTAAAGTTAATAACCGCACTTCAACTAATAATCAGGGTTGTCCAATATGCGCAAAAGAAAAGGTAAGACTGTCAAGATGCAGGGCTGTATTATGCGTTGAGACAGGTGTGATTTATGAAAGTGCTACTGAAGCAGGTCAAAAGTTAGGTATCAATAGAAGCAGAATCACTATATGCTGTCAAGGACATCAAAGTACGTATGGTGGATTTCATTGGAAATACCTTGAGACTAAAAATAATTGAAAAAAGAGGACAGCTTTACCTGTCCTCTTTTGCTATCTGAAAATATCTATATGCTTTGTCCAGAACATATATCTGCCGATGACGTGCTTTTCAAAGAATTTCCACGTCAGGTGCTTTGGCTTGAGGCAGCTTTGCTGCAACGCATCGAATCTTTCTTTATCGGGAAAGATGGGGTCGGTATTGCAGACGAACTCGAAGCTGCTGCTTTTGCCCGGGAAATTGAGGATATAAAAGCGGTGATCAAGCGGTTTTCTGTCGTCGAGATCCTGTTTGCACCACATTGTCGGGATACACTCGCTGCTGTGCTGCGGCGACGGGACAAAGTCGGCATCGTCCGAGATCCAGATATGTATCATCGGGTAGATATCGCCGGGTTTTTTGCCTGTGCTGCCTATCAGGGAGCTGACGATTTTCATATCGCTGTCGGGCACGAAATAGTCGGCAATTTTCTGCACAAAGAGGTACTTTCCGAGCATATCGTACTTTTCGGCGGTCTCGCTTGTGAACGTATATCTATAAATATCTCCGCATTTCCAGCTGCATTTTTTATAGCGCTTTTTGCCGATTTTTTTCTTTGCGGGCTGTTCGCCGCAGAGCTGATCTTTCAGCGCAGCGAGTACCTTTCTGCGTGCATCGCCCAGCTCTTGCGATGACTGATACCAGACATCGAGGTCGGCACCGGAATCTATGATGTGGAGTGCGTTATCTCTGACCTCGTTTGTCAGCCGTCCGAGCCGAAACATCACATCTGCAAGAGACAGACGAAAAAGCAGGTTGTCGTCTTCGGCATAAGCAGAGAATTTTTCAAGCGTTTTGTTCAAGGCATCTTCATCGCTCAGACCGCACCGCAGCAGTGCAGTATAGAGGTCTCTGACATCTGCGTAGATGTCGTTCTGATCGAGCTTTACGCCCCATGCGCCCATTGTGAAGCCTCCTTTGTGTTTGCTGTTAAAGGTAATTGTAGCACATTGGCGAAAAAAAGTCAATGCAGGGGAAGTGTACGAAAAAGAGGACAGTTTAGACTGTCCTCTTGTTGTTTATTCTTTATTTTTCGAGGTTTTCAAGCACCTCATTCTTATCGAAGCGATAATATGCTTTCAGTTTGCCGCCGCTGGAAGGCAATACACGGATCTCCTGCTTGCTGCCGAGCTTGTTGTGCCTGTCCTCAGCCTTTATCAGCTCGCCGAGCTTTTTGACCGGCTGTTTCAGATCCTCGAACGCCTTATCCGTCCTGACAGTCAGGATAAATTCTGCATCGATTTTCTTTTCCCATTTGCAATCAAAGCCGTTCTCTCCGGCGATCTTATCAGCCTGTTCCGAGACCTTGTCCTTGATATAGCCGAGATAATCCTCGCTCCAGGTATCCTCGGTCTTTTCATCATAACCCACTACCGTAGCATCGAATTGCTTTTTGACCACTTTACTTACGACCTTGAACTTGAACCCACATTCTTTATCCTTGAAATAAAACGTCTTTTCGTCCGTTCCTGATTCGCTCTTTTCAAATTCAGCCTCGGGAAGATTCTTGCTCACATATGTCTTGGCTTCGCTCTCAGTCTTGAGCTTGACATCTTCCTTTTTCTTTTCACATCCGCAAAGCAGCGCCGCTGCACAAACCGCAGCAGTAAGAATTATCGCAGCTTTCTTGAACATCTTTTTCATTCCCGTTCTCTCCTTTCAAGAGTATCATTTATAAACCGATCGTTATTTGACTTACCGAACTATCTTGCTGAATAATATACCGAGCAACTATGTCTAAATAATCTATATTATGTAAATAAATATTGAACGGAGTAAACTGTAATTGGTGCGTAATCTGTATGTAATCATGCTGATAATAAAACAGGAGACCACTCATCAAAAGTGATCTCCCACAATGATCTATACTATTTCAGGAATCCTGAGATTATCTTCTGCTCGGCTTCTTCCTCGGTGAGACCGAGAGTTCTCAGCTTCAACAGCTGTTCGCCTGCGATCTTTCCTATCGCTGCTTCATGGATAAGCGCTGCATCGGGGTGCTCTGCATCGAGCTGCGGTGAAGCCGACACCTTGCCGTTGCCGACGAGTATCGCATCGCACTCGGAATGTCCTGTGCAGGCGTTCATTCCCTTGATAACGCTGTGGTACTCCTGATAGGACTCATCCCTTGCGACAGACCTTGACATGAGGTCAACGCCGCTGTTCTCGCCTTTAAGCTCGACATAAAAATCCGTCTTAGCCTGCTCGACACCATTGGTCATTATCCTTTCCTTGATGATGAGCCTTGCGCCGTCTGCGAGAGTGCCTCTGGTGGTTCTTGTGGTGAAGTCAACGCCGCTGAGCTGGACTGTATCCATTGTGAGCTTTGCGTTCTCGCCAAGCTCGATATCTGTGACTGGGTCTATTTTGCGCAGACCTTTTGCTTCGCCTGTTCCGATATGCTTTTCCTCATACAGCACGTTTGCGTTCTTTTCGATGAAGAAGCGGTGGATGCCGTTATGGCGGGCTTCTTCCTCGCCTGAATTATGCACGCCACAGCCTGCAACTATCGTTACATCTGCGCCCTCGCCGACATAGAAGTCATTGTACACGAGGTCGTCGATACCGCTTTTGGTCACGCAGGCAGGGATAAACACCTTTTCGCCTTTGGTGAACGGCTTGATCTTTATCACGAGCCCCGGTGCGTCCTGCTTGGATTCGATGATGATATTTTCAGAGGACTGTCTTGCGGCGCACTGTCCGTCCTCACGGATATTATATGCTCCTTTGAACTCGCCGTTATAGTCGGATATAATTTCAAGGAGCTGTTTGGTGATGTCATTCATTTTCGTCAGCTCCTTTCACACGGTCTTGGGATACTGCTGCTATGGATAAGGGTGGGCAGTATTTCCTCGGCGTTTCCTGATGCTTCGACCTTGCCGCCTGAGATCACGATTATCTCGTCGGCGATCTGAAGTATCCTCTCCTGATGAGAGATTATCATGAGTGTGCCTTTGTACTTTTTCTTGACTTCCTTGAAAACGTCAACGAGTCCTGCGAAGCTCCAAAGGTCTATCCCAGCTTCGGGTTCATCGAAGATAGAAAGCTTTGTATTTCTTGCAAGCACTGTTGCTATCTCGATACGCTTTATCTCGCCGCCCGAAAGGGAAGCGTTGACCTCACGGTCAATGTAGTCGTTCTTGCAAAGTCCGACCTTGCCCAGCAGCTCGCATATCTCAAGCCTTTTCAGCTCTCTGCCTGCGGCAAGCTCCAGAAGGTCACGCACGGTAAGTCCTTTGAACCTGACGGGCTGCTGGAAGGCGTAGCTGATGCCTTTCTTTGCACGCTGGGTTATATCAAGCTCGGTGATGTCCTCGCCGTCAAAGAATATCTTTCCCGATTCGGGTGTGATGAGTCCTGCGACGGTCTTTGCGAGGGTAGTCTTTCCTCCGCCGTTCGGTCCTGTGATGACAACGAGCTTGCTGTCGGGAATATCGAGGCTTACATCGTTGAGAATGCCTCTGCCGTCTTCAAGGCTCCAGGTTATATTTTCAAGTCTGAGCATTATGATTCTCCTCATTTGCAATTTTTTAAAAACAAGTAATAACAGGTTTTTTCGCCAAGCCTTTTTCTCGTAAAAAAAGGCTTGTGGGTCAAGGGCAACGCCCTTGTCGCTGACCGCAGTCAGCGAAATACCTTACCTCGTGCGCTCGGTAAAGGACGTGAACAACCGAACAGCAAGCTGTTCGCTCGAAAACAGTCCGGTGGACTGTT
>CAMZIK010000031.1 GCA_947307175.1 uncultured Clostridia bacterium | reverse complement strand
GACACCAATATAAAGAGTTGTTTTGTTTTTATTTGTCATTATATAGACAAAGCCATATATGAAAAAAGAAATGTCAATAGGCGGTATGTTCGTCGAGGTAACAGGTATTCCATGCCCGGACTGTTTAAGGGTACTCGGATTAGTGCAGGAGGCGGTCATACAGATGTAGTTGATAATGTACAGTATGAAGTGATCCGTGGTATTCTGTATATTACGAACCAACGCATAATCTTTGTCGGTGCCACTGAAGGCTTTGATAAAAGAGTAAGTGATCTTATTGCCATCACGCCGTACATTAACTGCATAGAACTTCAGTTTTCAAAAGTGACCTATAAGCTTTTTGTGCCCGACGGTAATGTAGCAAATGCAGCATTGCAGCAAATCAGGAAGACACGGAGGTAAAAATGGAAGGACAATTAAAAATCGGAACATCTTTGGTGTCAGAGAGTTCAAATAAGTATGAAGTTAAATCCTTACTTGGAGCAGGAGGTCAGGGAGAGGTCTATGATGTTCAATGCAATGGAAAGCATTACGCTCTTAAATGGTATTTCAAACACATGGCTACCAAAGAGCAAAAAGACATTCTGGACAACCTGATAAAAAGAGGAGCACCAGATCCGTCGTTCCTTTGGCCGCAGGATCTAGTGTTCAGTTCTTTAGGTGAGCCGTTTGGGTATATTATGCCTTTAAGACCAAAGAACTATAAAAGTATAGTTGATATGATGAAACGCAGAGCAGAGCCTTCTTTTTACGCACTTAGCCGTGCCGCTTTCAATCTCACCAAAGGATATGAAAAACTGCATAGCATGGGTTACAGCTATCGGGATATTTCCTTTGGGAACCTGTTCTTTGACCCTGATACGGGAGATGTGCTTATTTGTGACAATGACAATGTATCTGCAAATGGGATAAATAACAGCTCGGTATACGGTACTCCAAGATTTATGGCTCCAGAAATAGTTGTTGGGAAGGCAAAGCCTTCAAGGAATACAGACCTTTTTTCGCTTTCTGTATTATTATTCTATATGTTTATGATGGGACATCCTCTTGAAGGAAAACTTGAGGCTGATATAAAATGTATGGATATCCATGCAATGAACAAGCTTTACGGAACTGATCCGGTGTTCGTTTATGATCCTTACAACAAGACAAACCGTCCTGTCCCCGGATATCAGGATAATGTTCGGATCTATTGGGACTTGTATCCGCAAAGCATCAGAGAATTGTTTACTCAATCCTTTACGGTCGGATTAGCAAACCCGGCTAAACGAGTAACAGAGAAAAAGTGGATGGAGGCATTTTGCAATCTTATCACCGGTATCACAAAGTGTTCCTGTGGAGCAGAGATATTCTTTGATGAGGCAAAGATCTCTAAACAAGTTGCTCATACCTGCTGGAATTGCGGAAAGACTGTCAGTTTCCCGGCATCACTTGTTGCAGGCAAGAGCCGAGTGATACTGTTAAAGGATTCAAAGATCTATTCTCATTCTATTACTGGAGATTATGATATGAACACTGTCGTTGGAACGGTTGTTCAGAACCCCAATAATCCAAGCTTGTGGGGAATACGAAACGAAAGCTCGAACAACTGGACATACATAAAATCAGATGGACAGCAAATACCAGTCGCAAATGGGAAAACGGCTGCTATTGCCAAGGGCGTTAAAATAGACTTTGGTCAGGTGATCGGTGAATTCCAGTAATACTTTTCGGGGAGGCGTTACATTTTGGATGAGACACAAAATCGATTGTCTGGATTGTTGAAAGCCATTCCGGGATGCACAAGCAGCAGGCAAAAGCTAAAGGCTGCACTGATGGATCTTCTTGTGTCGAAAAGAAGAGAAGTAAATCTGCTTTTATGTGCATACGATGACAATATCATCGAAAAACTGGAGAAGACAACAGATCCGACACTTTATGCGTTGCGTATGATCAAGAGTTTGTCTGATGATTATGGATTAACAACAGATGCAGCAAAGTGGGCAATCTCAACTTGGTGTATAATACTTGGCAAGACTGAAATCGCTAATGCATTAGAAGAAATACCGACAGCAACCAGTGCGAGTGCTCCGGTGGCAAATAACACATACACTATTGGTTTAGGTACATACAGAGCTGGATTTGACTTCAAAGCCGGTGATATATCACTCAAGCATATTACCAACGCTGTTAAATCACCTAGAATTCCAGGTATGACAATTTTGAGAGGAGACACCATCGACTGTTATATCAACTCGTCTGCTTCAAGAAAAGGAGCCAAAAAACTATGCTCATTTACTATGTGTTGCCATTTGGAAATTGAAAACGGACAATATTTGATAATTACAACAAGTGATACTTGTTGTGATAGAGATATGGTTAGAATCGAGCTTACAGATTATAATTAAAATCTATTTAGGAGGAATTAGTTATGGCAGAATTGAAAAGACCGGGAGGAGAACTTGCCAGCAGACCGCTTCACTTTTTTTGGGTAGTTGATTGTTCCGGCTCTATGTACGGCGAAAAAATAGGTGCGGTGAATCATGCTATCCAGTCAACTATTCCGGATATGGTAGATGCAGCAAATGATAATCCTAATGCACAGCTACTCGTCAGGACGCTAAGGTTTGCGACCGGAGCATCATGGGTAACATCAAATCCTGTGAATATTGAGGATTTCACATGGGAGGATCTTGATGCAGGCGGCGTAACTGATCTGGGTAAGGCGTTTGATATGCTTGCTGCCCAGCTTACTATCCCGCCTATGACGGATCGTGCTTTGCCGCCGGTTATCGTGCTTCTTTCGGATGGTCAGCCTACAGATGACTTCAAAAAATCATTGGATAAACTGCTGCACTTGCCATGGGGCAAAAAGGCAGTCCGTATTGCTATTTCAATAGGGCAAGATGCTGATGACGATGTATTGACGGCTTTTACAGGCAACAGAGAACTTGTGCTTCAGGCTAATAATCCCCAGGCACTTGTAAAGATGATAAAGTGGGCTTCAACGGCAGCATCAATGGTTTCTGCACCTGCAAGCCGTATCCATGATGAAGCATCATCTCCGCTTGCCGGTAATACCGAACCGAGTTCAACAAATGCACCGCTGATCCTTGATATGAATAATATTCCGGATTCCTCAGATGTCGGTGCAAATGATGTTTGGTAAACTAACAGCGATTAAGGAGGCTTGCAGTGAAACGAATCGTATTCGGAACAAGTGTGCAAGGCGCATCTCATATACGCTCGGGAGTGGAATGTCAGGATAGCTGCAAAAAGATCATCTGCGATGATGGCACGATCATTATGGCAGTTGCTGACGGACATGGCAGCAAGAACTGTCCGTTCAGTAAGACCGGCTCGAGCATAGCTGTTAATTCGTTCTGCAAAATAATGTCGGAATATGTTAAGAGTTTTTCCGATTCACCGGAATACCTTTTGACCTTTCTGAACCGTGAAGGCGATACCAAGGTGGCTCAGGAGATAGATTCAGAGTGGAAACGTCGAGTTGAAAAAGTTCACCGAAATAACAAACGGGATATACCGGTCAACGAAGACGGAGAACAAGATAAACCGGCTGTTTATTCACAATATGGCACAACACTTCTGGGACTTGTTTTAGCAAAGGATTTTTTATTTGCTCTTCAGATTGGTGACGGTGACATTGTGTTTGTTTCTGAAGATAGTGTTGTTCCCGTTATCAACGGCGATAAGATATTAGGTGTTGAGACACATTCTTTGAGCAAGATCAATGCGTGGAAAAAAGCAATCACGGTAGCCAGAAGGATGGATTTTGAAGAAAAGAAGCCTTCTATGTTTCTTATGTCCACCGATGGTTTTGCTAACAGTTATAAAAACGAAGAAGAATTTCATAAAACATGTTCAGAGTACCTGGATATGATCAATCAGCATGGCGTGAAGGCAATAAACGAGAATCTGAAGGACTGGCTTTCGGAAACAAGCTCATTGGGATGCGGAGACGATATTACTGTATTAATTGCTTATTTTGATGATGAGATCAAGCAAAATGATTCAGAGGTGAACGACAATGGCAAAGAAGAAGTCAACCAGATTACCTGATTCGATTCTAATATGCAGAAATTGGAGAAAAGAGGCTTCGTTTGGCATTAAGAACATATCGTATTATGCGTATAAGCCAAGAGAATCTTGGTTAAGAATAGTCGGACAAGTATTTGCAGGGGATAAGATCACTAAAGAGTTTTGTTTGAAAATGGTCATATATGATCGGGACGGAGATGTCATGATCTCAGAAGTATGTGAGGCATACGGCGATGGATTGGTCTCGAGTATGATCAGACCTAAAAGCTATTTTAACGGTTTCCCGTATGTGTTTAATTGCTATGATGTAAGATGGAAAGAGATATCCAGGATTGATATCATACCGGCAAATGATTATTGATGGAGAGTTATAAATGAAAAGTGAAAATCCTTTTCTTCATTGTGTTGATGTGCTTGATGACCGAAAGAGAGTCAGGGCTATCCTCCTGGACTGCTTCCCGACAGAAAGGGTGAAAGCCAATGTGTTGGTCAGTGCCTATGATTGCGGTATTATAAGTGCGATCAGGGACAGCGAAATAATAGACGATGCTTTGATAAACAGACTTGAAAAAAGACTGATCACCGACTATGCTATTAATAGTGATATGGCTCAGTGGGCAGTTCGCTTCTGGGTCGAGATGTATGGAGTGGAGATCTTGAGAAAAACTATGCTTGCAACGACAGGTTATTCCCCAGGAAGCATTAAAGATGACAACAACATTGATCTTGATAATGGAGTACTTCTAACTAAAAAGAATTACAAGTACACTGCTCCTGCAAAAAAGAAATATAAGTACACAGCTTCCGGTGAGAATGTGGATCCTGAGATCTACAACACTTTCTTTGATGGTAAAAATGCTGGATATGATCAGGGCTATGAACTCGGTTTTTTTGCAGGCTATGACACGGGCAAATATGATTTTCCTAACAAAATCCCGGAGTCACCACAACCAAAGAATTATGCATTTTCCAACGGCTTTCAAGTCGGATTCTCAGAAGGCTATGATAAAGGTTATGAGGAAGGGTGCAAACGCAGCGGGCACAAAAACGAGCTTGAAAAGCTGAAATATCCACCATACAATTCAAGATAATTGAATTGATGATGTTATAAAAATAGAATGGAGAGAGGTTCTTCATTTGCCTATATTTTGCCTATATAGAATTGGAGAGATATAAATGAAAAGAGATAATCCTTTTCTTCATTGTGTTGATGTGCTTGATGACCGGAAGAGAGTCAGGGCTGTTCTCCTGGATTGCTTTCCGACAGAAAGGGTGAAAGCCAATGTGTTGGTCATTGCATATGATTCAGGTATTATAAGTGCGATCAGGGACAGCGAAATAATAGACGATGCTTTGATAAACAGGCTTGAAAAAAGACTGATCACCGACTATGCTATGAATAGTAATATGGCTCAGTGGGCAGTTCGCTTCTGGGTCGAAATGTATGGAGCGGAGATCCTGAGAAAGACTATGCTTGCAACGACAGGTCATTCTCAGGGCAACGATGCTTCTGATAATGATAGTGTTCTGGTGGGATTTATCCTTCTGAAAGATGCAAATGTTGACTGGGCTCGCTTCCGCAAAAACCTGAAGGACGACTGGGACATCACGTTTGAGGACGAGATAAAGGACGGAGCTGTGGTATTCAAGGTAGACGATATGACTGTAGCCTGCTCGCTGCTGCCGTCGCCTGTGCCGGACCATGAGGCTGAGGAAGCTGCAAAGCGTAATATCCTCTGGAATGATGGTGCTAATGCAGTGGCAAAGCATCAGGCACATATGATAGTTGCGGTAATGAACAAGTTCGATGCGCTCAATCAGCAGGAGTTGCTGGCTAAGGTGGCTTGCAGCCTTCTGAAGCTTGATAACGCTATCGGCATCTACAAGGCACCGACTGTTTACGATAAGGAGTTTTATATCAACTTTGCCAAGACGATCGACGAGGGCGAGTGTCCTGTTCCGATCTATGTTTATGTAGGTATGTACATTGACGAGAAAAAAGTTTATGCCTTCACCTCGGGAATGAGCGTGTTCGGTAAGCTTGAAATGGAGATCACTGGAACAGAGGCAGAGCCTGACGATGTGCTCAACTTTATGTATTCTATCTGCGAGTATGTCATCACCGAGGATATAGAGCTTAATGACGGCGAAACGATAGGCTTTACTGAAGATCAGAAGGTGCCCATAGAGATCAGCCAGGGCGTTTCGGTTGACGGCGATACAGTCAAGATAGGTTTTTCGGAACTCAAAAGCGTTGATAAGGGAGCGTCTGTTGATATTGAAACTTTGAAAGATGGAGATAAACTTCTTAAAAGCATTATTGTTATAGACAAGAAGTCTTTTACCAATCTTGGAATAAGAAATATCACATGCGTTGTAAGAAAAGACTATACCTATGGAATGGAATGTAATCTGAAGATCACAGGTGAATATGAAGGCAAAGCCTCAAAGAGCATAATGCTGGTCTTCATGTGTTTTAATCCACAGGATGAACTGATCGGAACACAGTTTGGTGAAACAATAGATGATATATTTAATGGATCTGATACTTATTCAACATGTATCAAAGTACCTAGATGGGAAACGATCGAAAGAATTGAACTGAGAGCTGTTCTTCATCTGCCTATGGGCTGATAGAAAGGGGAAAAGATGAAACAAACAAATGAAGCTGTAATAGTTTTATGCAAATGCGGCGAGGCTCACAAGACCTTTGGGATCCGTGCGGAAAGAACTGCTCAGAACGAGTGGACATTTACCTGGGCATTTCCAATAAAAGAAGCATCCGCAAAACGAGAGGGATATGATCACGCCTCAATAAAGGGCGATTTGCTGTTTGCAGAGGAGTATCCGGGCTGCCCATACTGTGGCAGCAGCAATTATACACTTTGTTCTGATTGCGGTCATTTGAACTGTACAGTAACGAAGCATGACCTATTTACTTGTGAGTGGTGCGGAAACAAAGGTACGGTTGGTCGGTATAACGGAGAAAATATCTCCGCAGGAATGGATTTGTGAGTAACAAGATTAAACTGTGCTTATTAGTTTATCGAATGGTAATAGAGAAATAATGATTGAATAATCTATTGTAAATACATGCTCAGATGATAGAAATTGGAATGATTCGTATCATATTACGACAAATCAAATCTTTTATAGTCTTGTCCCCGACGCTTTCGTTGAACAACAGAGGATAGCTGATGTGTTGGAGAGGAGGCATTGGTTAATCTAAGTGAGCGCCGATTTGAAATTATTGTATCGCATATGAAAGATTACTTAATTATTGATTTTATATTTATAGGCCCGGCTTTGGCTATTCATCATAATGTAAGAAGAAAAAACTATGGCTTTGAAAAGAAAATGTGTTGTATATGTGACTTTTGAGGCTGAGTTTTATCATAGTTGCAGTTCAAAGCAAGATATCCGCTAATTAACAAAAAATTAACATAGTGCTGCGTACAAATCCAGATAAAAATGATATAATACATAACAAGGAGGATGATAATATGGATCCCAATGTTTCTATTATTTTTTGTGATTCTATCCAGAATAATATTACAAATGGCAAACCGACACCTGTAATTTCAAGGCCACTGAAATCTATTACTCCATACAGAATACCAGGTAATTTCTCTTTTTCATTGTATTGTTCAATTGAGGGCCTTGATGCTGATAAAAAGCATTGGCTTAGAATCGAGGTTAAAGATACAAAGAATAAAACCATTTTATCGACCAGCAATGCTGAAGTGCCAACAGTTCCTGATGCGGCAGAAATACCTATGGTTGAGTTTTCGGTGGATTTTAGGAATGTGGTGTTTTTGGAACCGGGTAATGTAACTGCTACAGTTTATGTAGATGATGAAAAATGCAGTGAGGGTACTCTTATAGTCAATCAAAGAAAAGATACAAGTAGTAGCTAACGAATGGAGATGATACTATGAGGCCTTTTCAAATCGTTTCAGCAACATTGTCATTGGTTGTTATATCGTCTGTCAATTGTAATTATAATACTCATAGTTATAATCAAGCATTTTCAACTTGTATTATTTCAGAGTGCAAACCGATTTCAGATGCGTTTAATCCTAATGGTTCCATAATGTTTTGGGATTATAATAAGTATAATCATAACATATCAATAATCGATGATTTTTCTTCATTAGTAGAGAATTGGAATGGGTATGGCGCACTGCCAATTAATAACGATGTTATTTCAAGAGTTAAAGAAGTATTAGGAACGCTATTTGTTCAGCCAGAAGTATTTCCCACTGGAAGAGGTGGAATTCAAGTCGAATTTCAAAAAACTGACAATAGTTATCTTGAATTTGAGTTTTTTTCAGATGGGCAAATTGGAATGCTTAAAATTGATAGCAATCAAAATGAGGAAGCACGAATGATTAGTGCTTTGGATATACCAACTATAGTAGGTGTGTTTAATGCAGTTTAATGATAATGAACTATTCTTCAGAATGGTATCACATTACCCAAATTTAATTAAATCAGATGGTAGCATTTCTTCTGCACTGTTTAAAAATCCAAATGGATGTTCAGTAGACCGAAAGGGCGATAGAAAAGTTAACGCTGTCTATGCTAGTTTGATCGACAGATTTGGCAAAACTCAATATGGGATTAAGGGAGTTGCTGAACTTACATACCGTGACTGTAAAGATGGAAATGTTTATGTTAAAGAAGCACCAAGCTTAACAAACGAATATCATTGTGAGTTGCACAAAAGTGAAAGTGAAATTCTCCTAACCAGTGCACAGGCAAGATATCTTGCTATGCATTGTAAATATAATTGTGTTTTAAGTATTATAGATTATAAAGTTTAAGCTTGGCTTGGTTGTTTTTTATATCGTGAAAAATGATACAAACCAATATAACACGCTTTTGGTACATATGTTGTTTTCAACTTTCAAAAATGTGTCCTGAGGGTTCTATTTCGCACTAAAAACGAAAAAAACACGCTGCTTGAATCATCTCAAACAGCGTGTTTGCGTTATTTGCGGTAGCAGGGTGCAAACCTACGACCTTCGGGTTGGAAGTTCTAAAAGTGTAGAAAAATCAGCAGGTGGTTTTGAAAAAATGAAACTGCTTCCAAAGCCCTTGCCTACGGCGTTTCAGGCACTTTTTTCGGACTCTTGATTTGGTGTCCTGGAGGTGTCCTGAGATAGGAAAAACGTGACAAAAACAGCATAAAAAACAAGCACGTATTCTCGCCAAACGGCGTAAATACGTGCTTTTCTGTGGTTGCGGGAGCAGGATTTGAACCTACGACCTTCGGGTTATGAGAACGTGTCAAAGAATATATTAAACTATGCTAATCTCTGCTAATCTCGACTGATTAACGCTTTGAGAGCTTTTACATAACGTAACATATGCTGATTTTAGGTAGGTTTCGTGAAAAAGGTGTCCTTTTGGTGTCCTGGGGTGAGATTTTGGATTTTGGTGTCCTAGAAAATATGAAACTGTATTTTTGTGATTTTGAGGACACCGTAAAAACCCGATGGTCGTAGGTTCGTTAAAACAACTAAAACTACTGATAATAAACAGTATAAGCTATAAAACAGAATAAAACGACCATAGGGGTGAAAACTCGATGGTCGTAGGTTCTGTTTGGATACTTGAGTGTTACTATACAATCTGTATAGATACTCAATATATATCTTGCTTGTAAACTGCGTATCTACACACATTTGTTGTCTTTACACAATAGAATAACTGTTCAAAACTCGCAATATTTCGACTGCTCGTACAAATTGGTTCAAATGAACCGATAGGTACGAGCTTTTTTTGTGCCCAAAATTCAATGAGAGGAGGTGAAATCATGGCTGGAAACTTTGAAGGTATCAAAAACAGGCGGTTCGGCATTGAGATCGAGATGACGGGAATAACCCGCTGCTCTGCTGCAAAGGCTATCCGAGATGTGCTTGGCGGTTCTGTTGAGCATATCGGAGGCAGCTACGACAAGTACAAGATCTACGATGAGGACGGCAGAGCCTGGAGCATTGTGTCAGATGCAAGCATTGATCCATACAAGAAAAACGGCGACAGAGCGAGTGACTTATACAAAGTCGAGATGAACAGCCCCGTGCTTGACTACGAGGATATACCTCTTCTGCAATCGGTCATACGAGGGCTGCGAAGTGCGGGTGCTATCACAGGTCCGCAGTATGATTGCGGTACACATGTGCATATCGACGCTTCGGACTTTGATGCACAGAAGATTCGCAATCTCGTAAACATCTGGTCGAGCAAGGAAGATTTCCTCTGGGATGCATTACAGGTGTCATCGGCTCGCTCTACTTACTGCAAAAAGATAAACCGCAGCTTTGTCGAGCAGCTCAACCGCCGAAAGCCAAAGGATATGGAAAAGATCAAGCAGATGTGGTACTCGGAAACTTATCAGTCACCGAGCAATCACTACAATTCAACCCGTTACCACGCACTCAACCTGCACAGTTATTTTCAGCATGGACATTTTGAAATACGTGCCTGCAATGCAAGTCTTCACGCAGGCGAGGTGAGAGCACAGATCGTTCTCGCACTTGCCATCTCAAACGCCGCATTTACAAAGAAATACTGCTCACCGGCTGTATCGCATTCTGACAATATGCGGTACAGCTTTCGTGTTTTTCTGCTGAATTTAGGCTTGATCGGTGACGAGTTCAAGAATTGCAGGACGCATTTGCTCAAACATCTTGACGGTAATATCGCTTGGCGGCACCCTGAAGATGCCATAGCACAGCGTGAACGGCTAAAGGCGCAAAGACAGCTTGTTCAGCATACCGAGCCTGTTCAATCGGAAGAATCCGATGAAACCGAAGATGAGACCGAAGGAATGGAAATGAGTATGTAAGAAAGGAAAAGATATGGATAACAAAAATCAAGAAAAACTGCTGTATATCGCATACGGCAGCAACATCAATCTGTGGCAGATGGCACTGAGGTGTCCACACTCAAAGCCACTCGATCCTGCGATGCTGAAAGGCTGGGAACTGGAGTTCAGGGGTGTAGCCAATATCGTTCCCAACAAAGATGCTGAAGTCCCTGTTCTGCTGTGGGAATTGGATCCGAGAGATATTCCAAGGCTTGACCACTATGAAGGATTCCCGAACAGCTACTACAAAGAAAATGTGGAGTTTGAGCTGAACGGCGAAAAGTGCGTAGGTATGGCGTATCTGATGACAAAAGATACAAGGCAGATCAATCCGCCGTCAAGCTACTATATGCAGACGATATGGGAGGGATACCTTGAAAACGGCATGGATACAAGCTATCTGCTAGAAGCACAGTCACGAGCCTTGGACGTGTCATCACAGCGTGAGCTTGAAAGTCATCTTGAACTGAACGAGATGGAAGACCAGTTCGATGACGAGGACGATGATCCCGATATGGAAGATGACATTCAGATGTCTTTCGGGATATGAAGGGGGTGAGAAAATGAAGTACAAGGGATATTGGATAACCATTGTTCCTGCCGATGACATCAGAAGGAGTGATGCAATGGGAAACGAAACGGTCTGCAAAGGCTTTAACATCAAGGTGTTCAAGGATAAGGGAAAGACCGAACTGTTTGATGAGTTCTCTGCCGCTGTCGGTCACGAGATACTTGAAAACAGCGTAGAGGAAGCCGAGCAGTTTGCAAAGGACACGATTATCTGCGAAGAAAAGGAACTTGATGTTGGTCAGGACGAAATGAGTATGTAAGGAGTGAAACGTATGGAACAGCTTATATTAAACACATCTTTGGTAAGAAAAGAGCCTGCATTTGAGGTCAGACCTTGCGTGGTGGAAAAAGCAATAGGTATCTCGCATAAGGATTTTGAGCATCTCCGCACCCACGCCCTTGAGGACAATGATCTCATAACAAAGAACAAGGGCAATATGTGGTTCGGTGCTGACGACAAGTATCATTGTCTGCTTGTCTATGACAACGAACAGGGCGACGGTTTGCTTGTTGAAAGCGAGGGTTACAGCTACGCAAGGTATGCACAGTACATTCCGCAGGCAAAGCTCATCTACGAGAACTACTGTCAGTCACAGCAGCTTGAACAGGACGAGACCGAAGATGAATCTATGGATATGAGTATGTGAGGTGAGAGAATGTACGAAAAAATAGATATCCCGCAGCCGCTTGCTGACGAGATACTGCAAAAAGCAGAAGCACAGGGCGTTTCAGCCGATGAGTTGGTGGAAAGAGCGCTAAGAAAAATGTTACGAAAGGAAGATGATAATGCCGGAGAATGAAAAGAAAGGCATCACCGTCAAGGTCGATGCACAGCTTCATGCGCAGGTGCGAGAGTACATCGAAGCTCACGGAATGACCATGTCGGAGTTTGTGGCAAAGGCTCTTGACAGCGAGCTTCACCCATCACAGACGAGAGGAGGTGCAAATATGGCAAACAGAACCATTGCGTTTCAGGTCCCCGAGGAAACATTCGACAGGCTTAAGGATTACCTTAGCCGTCATCCGGGTTTGACTCAGAAAGATTTTGTTCTTGGTCTTATCGAGGCAGAGCTCGACAGAGACCTGCAGCAGACCAATGAGGTCGAACAGCAGCCCGAGGAAGAAGAACTCGATGAGGACGAGGACTTTGACGAAGATGAAGAAGAATCAATGGATATGAGCATGTGAGGTGTGAGATATGTTTATGACAGAAAAACAAGTTGAAATGTTGCGGAAACAGTATCCGCCCGGAACAAGGCTGTGCTGCGATTGTATGCCCGATGATCCGAGACCAATCGAAAGCGGTACGCTTGGCACGGTCGTAGGAGTCGATGACGCAGGTCAGATCATGATGAAATGGGATAACGGAAGGTCGCTGTCCCTTATTCCCGGTGTGGACAGCTTTCATACTGTAACGCAAACCGAAGATTTGACCGAGGACATGGACGAAGGTCCGGTCATGTCGTAGGAGGTGCTTCGTTGATAAAGTGTTTCGATATCTTCGCAGGTATCGGCGGATTCCGCTCGGGACTTGAAAAAGTCGGCGGATTTGAATTTGTCGGTTCCTGCGAGATCGATAAGTATGCCCGGTGTGCATACATGGCTCTATACGACACCGGAAAGGAGGTGTACTTCGAAGATGCGAGAGACATTCAACCCGAAACCCTGCCGGATTTCGACTGTATTTGCGGAGGATTCCCTTGCCAGAGCTTTTCGATCGCTGGAAAGCGGCGAGGATTCGAAGATGCAAGAGGAACTCTCTTCTTTGAGATTGCCAGAATTGCCGCCGTTAAAAGACCTAAGTATCTGCTCCTTGAAAATGTTCCCGGCTTGCTGTCGCATGACAAAGGGTGGACTTTTAAAGCCATCCTCGATGCGCTGGATGAACTGGGGTACGATGTCACGTGGGAAGTGCTTAACAGCGCGGATCATTATGTCCCCCAAGCCAGAAAGAGAGTGTTCATTGTCGGATTTTCTCGAGACCGATGTGCCGGCAGAGTACTATCTTTCACCGATGCAAACCCGAAAACTCTTGTCAAATGCATACCGGGACACGAAGGAAACAGAGTCTACTCCACAGAAGGAATAGGTATCACTCTGACAAGCAGTGCGGGAGGCTTTGGTGGAAAAACGGGGTTGTACACCGATATGAATGAGGATCTTGCAATAAAGATCAAGTCGCTTACTGCAAAAGGCTATCAGCTTGCGTATCCCGGTGACAGCATCGACCTTGCCTATGCTGACATGAACAGCCGCAGAGGTCGGGTAGGTCACGATATAGCACATACGGTCGTTACTTCGCCAACACAAGGGTACTATGAGGTAAAATGCATTGATATGAATGCAGAGCCTGATATAACGGAAATTGCAAGATGCATAACTACAAGGCAGGACAGCGGTATAGGGCATCACAGGGGAGAAAAATCAGGAGTGATTGAGATCGATGAGCCGATACCTATCCATACACCGTTCCGTGAAAAAATACGGCAGCAAGGCAGACGGTTCAAGAGTGCGGGAGAACCTGCATTTACCATTACATCGACCGACAGGGACGGTGTTATCTGGATGGGATTTATTCGCAAATTGACACCTCGTGAGTGCTGGCGGCTGCAGGGCTTCACGGACGAGCAGTTTGACAAGGTACGAGCTGTGGGAATATCCAAAGCACAGCTCTACAAACAGGCGGGCAATGCCGTAACAGTTACGGTTATTGAAGCGCTTGGAAGGTTTATACGAATGATAGATGAAGAAAGAGAGGAATCTAATGAACAAGATAATGATATTTGAAAACGAAGAATTCGGTAAGGTAAGGACACTTGATGAAGAAGGTAAAGTGTTGTTTTGTGGCAAAGATGTTGCCTGTGCTCTTGGATATAGGTCCGCAAAGGACGCAATTTCGGCACATTGCAAGGGGGCGGTAAAACGCCGCACCCTTACAAACGGCGGAATACAGGCACTTTCGTACATTACAGAGGGAGATGTGTATCGCCTTATTGCACATTCGAGATTACCGTCAGCCGAAAGGTTTGAAAAGTGGATGTTTGATGATGTGCTTCCTACAATAAGAAAGAAAGGCGGATATGTTGCTAACCCTGAGTTGTTTGTAGAAACATTTTTCCCTTCTGCAAGTCCGGATATAAAGACGACAATGAAACTTGTCATTCAGCACAGCATTGAACTTGAAAGGCAGAATGCTCTGAATGAACCGAAAATTAAGTTTGCCGATCAGGTTGCAGATACCGCCAATGTTATCGACATGGGTGAGATGGCAAAGCTCGCCAACGACAGAGGTATCCGCATAGGCAGAAACCGACTGTTTTCCTGGCTGCGTGTTATGGGTATCCTTATGATGAACAACATTCCGTATCAGGAATATATGGACAGAGGGTATTTCAAGCTCAAGGAATCCTTGTACTATACGGATGGAGTGTACAAGACAAGACAGACCACCTATGTTACGGGTAAAGGTCAGAGGTATATAATCGACAGGCTGTTGAGGGACTATGCATCGGAGGTGTATGAGATTGCCTAATCATGTACGAAATGTGATGACATTGTCAGGCGATGAAGAAAAAATCAAAGAACTGCTGGAAGCTGTAAAGAACGATGAATACGGCATAGGAACGATAGACTTTAACAAGGTCATACCTATGCCCGATTACATCTATAAGGGCAGCCTCGGCAGAGCCGAACAGGAAAAGTACGGAAAGGATAACTGGTATGACTGGTCGATAGCAAATTGGGGCACCAAGTGGAATGCCTACGGCTACTATGAGGGCGGAGAGTATGCTCCGAAAGAGGGTGAAACCCCGACAATAACGCTGAACACTGCCTGGTGTGCTCCTCACCCTGTTATCGTAAAGCTGTCGGAGATGTATCCCGATGTGGATATTACCCACGAGTGGGCAGACGAAGATATCGGTCGCAACTGCGGAAGATACGAATACAAAGACGGAGAGAGAACCGAGAAATACTATCCCGAAGGCAAAGAGGCTTATGATTTCTATTTCAGAATGTGGGACATCTCGCCAGAGGAGTGCGGACTTTCTCTCAATGACAGAGGTGATGGTTACATTACGCTGTATTCGGACGAGTACGAACTTGTGGAGGTCGAAGGGCAAAAGGCTCTGTTCTCAAACGAAAGGCTGACCAGAGCAGATATACCAAAGGGTATGTACTGCTATGATATCCGAAACGGTGATAACGGCGAGATGTGTTCTTTGGAAAAGAGAGTTGCTGTTGACCACGCAGGTACTATAATGACCAAGGAGCCGATAAACCTCGGAAAGCTCGAATGTATCAAGTTTACAGAGGATACAGCACCAAACTTCCTTGGGGAAAAGATGAACTTCAAGGACTTTATCGAGAATGATCTTGAACAGGAAGAAACTATGGGAATGGAGATGAGTGACACATGAGTATAGAAACTATTACTACAGAAGATCTGCGAAAGATGAAGGGTAAGGAAGGACTCATACTGCAGGGCTGCGGCGGGGAGCCGAAAGAGTGGCTTGAGGGCGTGAACAGAATGCTGAATGAAGCAGGTATCTTCCGAAATGGCAGCAAGTTTGAGAACTGCTATGTTTTCAAACAGGACAACCACACCTGTATGCTGTTCCCTTTTGATAACACGGACATTGATGTTGGCAGACTAGCGATGTGGCGACTTCAAAACTATGAGCTGTTCGGCGGCACCTGGCTTTCGGACTATGTACCGAACTACTTGGGCGGTTTTATCGAGGAGAATACCGAACCTGTCAGAGAAAAGCCCAAATGTGCCCTTATCGGTGAGGACGGCAACATCTTCAACCTTATGGGTATCGCATCAAGAACTCTCAAAAACAATGGACAGAAAGAAGAAGCAAAAGAGATGTGCGATCGGATAACCAGCTCGGGAAGCTACCATGAAGCTCTCGGTATTATCGGAGAGTATGTGGACATTTGCTCCAAAGATGAACTTGATGAAGAATACGATGAGGACATGGATATGGGAATGGAAGGAGGAATGTGCTGATGAGTGTACTGTTTGCGGGAATGATAGTCGGCATTGTCATCGGTCTGCTGCTTGGCTGCTTTGGCACATCGTGCTATTGGCAGGACAGAGAGAACCGCAGGCTGCGCCGTGAGATCGTGGAGTTGAGAAGCTGTGCAAGGGACGAATAAGCCGGTGGTGGATATGTCCTTGTGTCTTGGTAATGTGCCGCTTATGCTCGAAAAATGTCGAAAGGTTCTGGATAAGAAGGCTTTTGCAAAGCTCAAAGAGCGAGTAAGTGAGGCACAGGGATACCTTGAAGTCAAGGAGATATTCAAGGAATATGTAAGGATAAAAGTATGATAGACAAGTCGTTTTGCCAAAATGGCAAGACGATTTTTTCTTTCTGCTGTTTTGGCATTACGGCAGAAAGGAGAAAATGAACAGTTTTATGTCTTGGGTAGGCGGAAAGAAAGCACTTCGTGATGAGGTGTTAAAGCGTTTTCCGCCATATTATGAAAGGTACATCGAGGTGTTCGGCGGTGCAGGCTGGGTACTGTTCCACAAGCCGCCGGGCATGGACTTTGAGGTCTACAACGATTTTAACTCAAATCTTGTAAACCTGTACAGATGTGTGAGAGCAAACCCGAACAAGCTCAAATACAAACTGCGGTATATTCTCAACAGCCGTGAGGATTTTGACATTGTAGCTATGCTGCACAAGCGTGGTCTGTTTCACAGGTTTAAAAACTTTGACCGTGCAGCAAAATTCTATCAGCTTGTAAGGTTTTCATACGCAAGCGGCCTTGACAGCTTCGGCAGCCAGCCGCACTCCCTGTGGTCGGACTTTCCCATGATAGATCTCGCCGCAAGGAGACTGCAGAAAGTAGTGATCGAAAACAAAGACTTTGAGAAGCTCATCAGGCAGTATGACCGCCCTGTGAGCTTTTTCTATTGTGATCCGCCGTATTTCAATACCGAGAGCTATTACAAGGATGTAGGCTTTACACGACAGGATCACCTCAGGCTCAGGGATTCACTTGTAGCTATCAAAGGCAAGTTCCTTGTTTCATACAACGACTGCCCTGAGATAAGGGAGATATGGGATCAGCCGGGCATACGCATAGAAGCCATTACACGAATAAACAACCTCGCACAGAGGTATGAGGGCGGCAGTGTGTACCCCGAGGTCTTTATCTCAAATTATGATACGAAAGAACGACAAAATATGACCAGACAGCTCAATCTGTTTGATGACTTTACTGAAGGAGGACTTTACTATGAACGATAAGATAATACTTGCACAGAACCTGAAAACAGACGGACGGGTCTCATTTGAAGGTCTTTACGACATTGATGATGATTCCGTTACTGTTGTAGTTGACAAGAATGATGACGGTGTATACATCGTTATCTACAAGGACATAGACGATGAGGATGAATACGATGACGAAGATGAGAACTATGATGACATAGATTCGTGCAGCATCTGCGAAGATTGTCTTCGTGAAGAGTGTTCCAAGCATGATAACTGCGATGACTGCCCGATAAGCCATTGCTGTGAGTCGATGTTTGAAAATGATGATTAAAGGGGGTGATGAAAATGTGCTTGACCAAAGAACACTGTGAGAATCATAACGAGCCGCAGAACTACAAAGGCAAACTGCTGATCATTAAGCCGCAGGTGCTTGAGCCGCAGTTTCGGCAGAAGGAAGCTCAGTATTTCTTTGCACAAAACGGCTTCGGGTGTGATCCGGACAGTCTCGGTACTGCTGTGTTCGGGCATTTCCTTGCAAACGGTCAAAAAGCAAGGCTTGAGCGTTCCGACTTTCTCGGTATAGCCGATAAGTCGCAGCTTCCCATATGGGCATCAAACAGGCTTGAACTGCTCGAAAAGCCGAGTATGAAGATAAGGGTGTTTCAGCTCAAGGAAGCAAGTCCTCTGACCTTTATGAACTTTGAGGAGACCTCAAAGCGAGGCGGAGTAAAGACGAAAGACTATCGTCAGGTCTACGGCGGAACTGTGTTTGCCAAGGATCTTGAAGATGTATTCCGACTCTGCAATACCGAATTGCCATACGGATATCACGGTCATTCACTGTCGGTATCCGATGTAGTCGAGATATGCGATGGCAAGGACAAAGGCCTTTACTTTGTTGACTCCATTGGATTCAAGAAACTCGATGATTTTGACATCACGCAGACAGGCCACGAGAATATGATGAAAGTGCTTATTCTCGAGAAAGACAGGCTGCCGTATGAAGCGGAGATAAAGCATAACATCTATGCTATGCAGCATATTGTCGGAGGTTCATTTGACATCATATACTTTGAGCCGAAAGATGACGCTATCTGCTTTTGCAACGATGAGTTCCTGCTCAACGGTTCACAGCCAAACCGGGTCATCGGTGATACTCTGGTATACGGGACCTGCTTTATTGCAGGCAATGGCAAGAATGAGTACGGCGAGTATGATTCGTGCTCACTGACTGATGAACAGATACGCAAGTATACTGATAAGTTCGGTCAGTCGGTCATACTCGGTGAGGAACTTGCAATACCAACGCAGGATGAGTCGCAGGAAGAAACAATCGAACAAACACTAACATAAAAGAGAGGATGGTTTTTATGAAATTCAAAGCAAAGATAACCAGAATGGTGGACGGAAACTCCAAGATCAAGGCAATTGCTGATGTCAGCTTTGAGGGTGGTTTCAGGGTAACGGGTATCAAGGTTTGTCAGGGCAGCAAGGGTCTGTTCCTTGGAATGCCGTCAAACTCCTATACCAATTCAGATGGTGAGAAGAAGTACACGGATATCTTCTTTCCTACAACAAAAGAGGCAAGAGAGGCACTCACCAAAGAGGTGATTTCAAAGTACAAGGCAGAGCTTTCACAGACTCAGGAACAGACTGCGTCAGAGGCTCCGCCTCCGCCTGAACCTGACTTCGGAGAACCCGGCTTTGAGGACGACTTCGAGGACCTTTTTGATGAGCCTTCTATGTGAAGTGTAGGAAACTGTGCTGTGTAAACTGGTGAAAAAGTAGATTTTTGCTGAAAACTATGGAAATACGCCGAAAAGTGTGGTATACTGGCGGCAGTAAGGAATAACAAATGGGGGTGATAGTATGAGCAAAAAGATAGCTATCCTGCTGCTCGCCTTTATGCTGACTGCATGTTCAAATGCAAGCACATCTGACAGCCAGGCGGAAACTCAAGCGGTAAGCGAAACAACGACTACAACCGTTACGACAACAGATGACAGCGAGCAACCTACAACTACCACAACACAGATTACTGTAACATCGGCAAAAGAAAAAGAAACCGATACTACCACATCAAAGGTAACATCGGGATCAACTACCGGCACATCAGAATGCACAGCTGCAGCAGTCACTAAAGCTGCTGCAACAACCACAAGGTCAACAACAATTAAAACTGTGCAGACCTCAAAAACAACTGCAAAAGCAACTGCTAAATCTGCACAGACAAAGACTGATCTGAGTAAACTCACTCCATATTGGAGGGCGCTGTATAAGATGACGGACGGAACTGCAACAAGAGCTGATTACGAAATTGTAAGAAATGAAATGCTTGCATACGGCAAAAAGCTCTACCCAAAAGTCCCCATCAACACAAAGATGCACCCTCTGATCACTAAAGACGGAAGGTATACTGACAGCTTCACTGAAGCACAAGGCGGGACCAATTCAAATGCAGAATACTATACTGTAGTTCCATTCGGAAATGTTGGGATCAAATCCAACTATGCATCAGAAGATGCCAGGTGGGCTGAAATAAGGACGTTTGATACCAACTTCAAAGCAGTGATAAGAAATACATTGAAGGACAATGAAAGGTTTGGAGATGTTCCGACAATATGGTATATCTCATACGGATTTGAAAACTACGGCAACGGCACAGGGTATTACACCTGGGTGTGCATGACCGCCTTCCCCGAGGATTGGAAATGAGTTGAATCCAGATCAATATGGCAATAAAGACTACGTTCATTATGAATGTAGTCTTTATTTATGACATCATATAAGATATTAACACTAATACAAGAAAGGAAAATGATATGAACAAGATTTTTAAACGAATAGTAAGCTCAGTCGCTTCACTTGCTTTGGGCGTTTCAGCTCTTGCATCGTCATTTACAATGACAGCATCTGCTGCGGGACAGATAAACAGAGAATACACAATGATCCAGGACGATTACCCGCTTACGTCAGGCTCTTACGATATCTGGCGTCTGCAGCTTGGTCATCATATAGGCAACTATAGGTACGATGAACAGTTCGATGTATTTTGCATCGAACACAATGTGCGCTCTGTCAGAGGCGGCGGTTATTACAAGGTAGGCAGCAACGGCTGGGGAACTTGGAGAATTCCTGATATGGGGAGAAAAAGACTTATTTCGGAGATCTGCTACTATGGTTACAACAACAATAAGGACATGGCAAACTATGTTGCAACTCAGGCTTTGGTCTGGGAGGTTGCGGCAAACAGCAGAAATACTGAAACCTTTGCATTAACGGGAACATCTCTGAGATCTGCTGCTGCAGCTTATGGCTCTGCGGCAGCTTCGGCGTATGACAGGATAGCAAATAACGTATTGAAATTCAGGAGCACACCGAAAGCAAGTGCCGGGACACACACACTTGCATGGAACGGTACAAACTATGCTTGCACAATTGCAAAAGCAGATGTAGGAACAAATGCTCCCAATGAGATCAACGATTTCAAATCAAAGGTCACATCGCAGGGCTTGACTGTTACTGAAAGCGGAAGCAACTACGTTGTATCCTCTTCAACATATTTTTCAGGTACAAAGACCGTAAACTACAACAGACAGTTTGCACAGCCATTCAGCTATGACGAGTTTCAGAAAACATACTCACAGACTGTATGTATAGGCAACGGAGCAGATCCGAGAAGAACAAGCATCTCGTTTACTGCACAGCAGCCTACAGGTGATATAACCGTTGTAAAGAAATCAGCAAATTCACAGGGCGTTGAGGACGCAACGCTTGTAGCCTCAGTCAAGGCAGCAGCAAGGTTTATGGTACTGGATGTTGCAGCACAGAGATATATCAAGACAAGCATAGATACTCAGGGTAACTATGTATATAGATCAAGCGATGGCTATTCAGACACCTCGACAGATCCCGGAACGGTTTTCAAGCTCAACAACAGCGGAGAATTCAAGGTAACAAACCTTCCTATCGACAAGACATATCGCATAATTGAGACCGCTACGGCTGCTCACTACGAAATACCAAAGGCAACGATCGAGGTCACACTTGATGAAAGCAACAAGTCACAGACCAAAGAGCAGATCAACAAGCACACTAACAGCTTGTATGTTTCAAAGAGAATTATCGCACAGAGCGATGATAAGAACCACATCAACGGCAAGGAACTTGCAGGAGCATCAATGGCTATCATTGCCGAGGACGGCACAACATTCGCATCGTGGACAAGCGACGGCAAGGAACACATCGTTTATGATGTTCCTGCAGGCAAGTACACTATTAAAGAGATTGCAGCTCCCGACGGCTATCAGATAGCAACAGATATACCGTTTGAGATAGACGAGAACAACAAGGTAACTGCGACAGGCGCAACAGTTGAGAGCAAGAACGATATACCTCTTATCGTGATGTTTGATGACGTAACACGCACCGATATATCAAAGGTCGATGCGACTACGGGCAAGGAGCTTGCAGGAGCTAAACTTACACTCTATGACGAAAAGAACAACAAGGTTGACGAATGGACCAGCACAACAAAGCCCCACAAGGTTTACGGACTTGTTGTCGGCAAGAAATACACTCTTATCGAGGATTTAGCACCTCTCGGTTATGCCAAGACAACTGACGTTAATTTCAAAGTCAAAGGTGTTGACAAGAACGGTAAGGCAATCGTAACGAAGGTCAAGATGAAGGACGAGGTAGCTAAAGGTACAGTCGAGGGAATCAAGGTTGATGAACATGACAAGCCGCTTGAGAATGCAGTATTCGGTCTGTTCAAGGTTGACTGCAAGGAGTTCACCGATGCGAATGCTCTGATGACTGCAACATCTGACAAGGACGGCAAGTTCAGCTTTGAGAAAATACCATACGGCAAATATATCGTTACCGAGATCACAAACCCTGACGGATATGTCTTCTCTGACAAGAAGTATGATGTAAACATACGCAAGGACAAGCAGATCATCAAGATCAAGGCTGTCAACGAAGAGATCACACTCAACATCTCAAAGAAAGACGTTTACGGCAAGGAGCTCAAGGGTGCAAAGATGCAGCTTATCGACAAGGACGGAAAGGTAGTTGATGAGTGGATATCAGACGATACTGTTCACGTTGTAAAGTGCCTCAAGGCAGGCAAGTATACTCTCAAAGAGGTTGCAAGCCCTGATGGATATGTTATTGCAACAGATATCGAGTTTGAGATAGACAGATACAATAAGGTGACTGTCAAGGATGTAAAGGCTCTGGCGACTGACGATAAGGGTGTTCCGACTATTGTAATGGTTGACGACACCACCAAGGTAAAGATCTCAAAGCAGGATATGACCACAGGTAAGGAACTGCCGGGTGCAAAGCTTCAGGTACTTGACGAAAACGGCAAGGTAGTTGAGGAGTGGACGTCTTCTGACAAGCCACACTATATCGAAGCCAAGCTGACCGCAGGCAAAAAGTACACTCTGCGTGAGATACTTGCTCCTAACGGCTACGAGAAGGCAACAGATATATCTTTTACAGTTGATGAGAAAGGAAAGGTAACACAGGTAGTGATGAAGGACGAGCTTACGCCCAATACACCTCCAACACCGCCTACTCCTCCGGACAATCCTCCACAGACAGGATATGTGGGCAACAGCCTTCCTATCGGCATCTTGCTTGGTGCAGTTGTAATGTGCGTTGCTGCTATGATATTTGCAAGAAAAAAGGATGATAAGAATGAGAAAGCTGACTAAGATACTTCTCACAGTCCTTGGGAGCTTGCTGCTCATTACAGCAATACTGTTTGTTTTAGATACAGGCGTTGGTCGGGATTTCGACTGGCGCCTGTTATCTATTTGAAAGGAGGAAGATAACAATGAGAAAGACTAAGAAACTGATAGCTTCAGCAACTGCGGTAGTGATGTCTGCAATGATTATGACAGTCACAGCGTACGCAGATGTGGCTGGTGCAGTAACCTCCACCTGGTCAACGGCAAAAGCTCAGATCAAAAACGTTGTAAACAATGTGGTGTTCCCATGCATAGACCTTATCCTTGCGGTACTTCTGTTCGTAAAGATAGGTCTTGCTTACATGGACTACCGAAAGCACGGACAGCTGGAATGGACACCGATTGCCATAATTTTCGGCTGTCTGCTGTTCACACTTACTGCACCGCTGTATGTATGGGCGATGTTGCCAAACTAAATCAACGGACAGGCTCGCTCTTGTGGGCTTGTCCAATATATTTAAGGAGGAAAAAAATGATAAAAGCATTCATAGCGGCGATTGCCGCAATACTGATCGTCTCAATGTCATCCTGCGGATACATCGGAGGCGAACAAACATCAACGGAAACCACAACGACCACAGAATTGACGATACCCACAATGCCTGCGGATCAAGGATCCTTAACCATGCCCGTGATGACATCAGAAACCATGACCACTACAACTAAAAGTGAGTCCGAACTCAAAAAGGAGGCAATGGACACGTTCCTTGCGGAGTTCTACTCGTCAAAAATATCCTTTGTGGATGTGAGCAAGATCGTTGCGGAAACCATAAAAACGTCACCCTTGGACCACAAGGAAGAATCAAAATCGGGACAGCAGATAGTGACTGTCAAGGGCAAAAGTGGCAGCGGTAACATTGATGTCATGAGGATAGATCTTACCAAAAGCGGTCTTGACTATGATGTTGAGTATCTGCTCACCACAATGGGAGATCACTACTTTGATAAGACCATAAATGCAGTCAAAGGAATTAGCAAAAAGGATTTTTGTACCAACTACAAGATGACCAGCAAGGTTGTATCCAAGGGTAAGTATCAGCAGTATGCTTCTGCCCAAAAGACAGACGGTACTGCTAATCAGTTCGGCTATGTCGAGAGTTATGCCGTTATCGCAGATAACAAGCTGACTGTGGTCACAGGACATTTTGTGTCTACAGACATCTCTGAACGACAAAACTTCTGCAAGCTGCTTGACAGTTTGAGAGACAAACTAAGCACATAGGAGGGAGATATATATGATAATCACAGTTGAAGGCGGAAAAATATCAAAGAAGGAACAGGAGGCATACGCAGAATATGCGAGGAACAAACACCCCGATATGCGGATAACTTCGATGAAGATACAGGTCAACGGAGAGTTCGTTGATCTGACCTGCTATTACGATGCTGTGCCATTTCAGAGGATAAGGCGTATCACGGGATACCTTGTGGGCGATCTTGGCAGATTCAACGATGCAAAGTACGCAGAGGTCGAGGACAGAGTTTCACATGATATGTCACAGTCTATGTAAGGGGGAATTGTATGACATATATCCCATTTACAAACGAACAGCTCATTAGAGCAAACACAGTTGATCTGGTGGAGTTCTTAAGGCTCAAGGGCGAAAAGCTCGAAAGATGCGGCAAAGAGCATAAGCTGGTGTATACCGACAGCTGTGGAAAGCACGATAGCATAATGATACACGGCAGCAATTGGTTTGACCATAAGAATCAGGTTGGCGGCGGTGCGATTAAGTTCATGCAGCAGTTTTACGGATTGCCTTTCCCACAGGCTGTGCAGACTCTGCTCGGCAAAGACTGTGAACAGCTGGCATATAGACCTGCAGAGAGTATTGCAGAAAAAGAAAAGGCAGAGTTCAAACTTCCACCGGAAAACAAAACGATGTACAGAGTGTTTGCATACCTGACCAAACAGCGTTTTATCGCAGGCGCAGTGGTATCTCACTTTGCACACGCTCATACACTCTATGAGGACGCTGAACATCATAATGCTGTGTTCGTTGGAGTAGACGAATCAGGCGAACCAAGACAGGCATCGAGAAGGTCTACAAGCACCTACACAAAGTCATTTAAAAACACGGTCGAAGGCTCGGACACACGTTACAGCTTTGCCCACTATGGCGAGTCAGATAAGCTGTTTGTATTCGAAGCTCCGATAGATATGCTGTCGTTCATAACCATCTATCCACACCAGTGGCAACAGCACTCATATATCGCTCTTAACGGCGTGTATGAGCATGCGCTGGTGCAGGCTCTTGACAGCAGAAAGCAGCTTCAGCAGGTCGTGCTGTGTCTCGACAACGATGAAGGAGGCAGAGACGGAGCCGAACGGCTTCGTGACATACTCCACGACAAAG
>CAMZIK010000030.1 GCA_947307175.1 uncultured Clostridia bacterium | reverse complement strand
ATTAGCTGCTTTGTTTCTTCGGTGCAGATATGCGGCGAGCAGAAGATAATTGCCTTTCCGCCCTTGCGTATCTCAACACGCCCTCTTGGAAGATAATTAAACGGCAGTCCTGCGGTGATATAGTGTGGGAGCTCCTCCCACAGCTTTTGGTGGTTGGCAAGCTTTCGCATGAGCTTTTCCTCGGTTTCATTATCTGCACATATCAGCTTGCCATCGCTTATACACGGATACTTTACGGAAATGATAACATCGTCATTCACCCAGAACACACCATTGCAAAGCTCCTTTTTTACAGTTCTGTTTTCATTCATAGCATTCACCTTTCTTTTCATCATTCCAACGCAAACTCAAACAGCTTTTGGCTCATATCCTTTGTCCACAATGCACCTTCATATATCACAAAATTTGAATCCAAGCCGAGCTTTATTTCTTTGAGATTTTTGCAATCTTCAAAAGCTCCTACTGTGTCAAACCATAGATCGAGGAAATGCCCTATCTGCTTTACGCTGTCGGGTATCTCAATAGATCTCAGGCTTTCACATCCCCAGAATGCACCCTGTTCGATTGATCCCAATCGGCACGGCAGAGTTATTTCACTCAAGCTTTTGCAGTTTTCAAATGCAAATGCCTGTATTTCTTCTACGCTGCCGGGCAGCTTTATAGTTTTCAGATTTATACAGTCCTTAAATGCTAAATAGCCGATCCTTGTTACTCCCTCGGGAACGATCACGGATTCAAGTTCAGTACAGCCTTTAAAAGCGCATTCACCTATTCTCGTTATCCCCTCGGGTACGACGACCTGCGATATTCCGGGCTCAGGGATGTATTTTCTCAGTACCATATCTGTCAGAAATGCCATAAGTTTTACCTCCGTTTTTCAACTATCAGCGTGAATTTGCCGAGCCGATGCATATCAATGATATTGTGCCATGTGCCTTTGCTTTTTCCGTCCCAGAACATCACTGCAATATCGGCTCGCTCTGCCATTTCCCTGTCCTTTTTGCGATAAAACTCAAAGCCAGATGTTTCGCCTGCATCTACCATACAGACAGGGAAACCGCCTGCATTATTTCTGACGGTACTGCCGCTTGCAAACACAGTCACCTTATCATAGCCTTTATGCGCAAGACGCTCCTGTACCAGCCTGTCAACGCCGAAGCAGTCGCCGACAAGTATGCTGTGACCGTTTTCGCACAACCTGTCGATGATGCTGAGCATATACGGTGTGAGCTGTCTGATGCTTTTTGAGCCGCCGATAAAAACTTTCAATCCACCCAATCCTCCTGTGTGACTCCATATTTTGATTTTATGGCTTTGAAATATCCGTACTCGCTGCAATTGCCGAAATAGAGCACGCCTGTTTCGGTGTCGATATCCGAACCGTGCTGAGGCATACTTTGCTCTCTCCAGTATCCGAGGCAGATATATTCGATATTATCTTTGCCGTATCGCTCAAAAAAGTGTTTGAGCACCGATATTTTGAGGTCGCTGTTCCACAGATCGTAGCCGTGCAGTATCTTGTCCTTAGTGACGATCATATAGCTGATAAGACCACCATAGCCGTCGTTTTTGCCGCTAACAATATCGGCATATTCCTGTGCCATAACATCATAAAGTTCTGACACGGTCGGCTTTGCAGCCTGCGTTCTGCGCTGTGAAACATCTGCCTGCACGCCTGCTGTGCACAGTGCGGCAAAAAGCTTCTGAAAGACTATGCGGTTGGGACAGTATCTTTTGTCGGTAAAAATGCTGATGCCGCTTCCGCAGTAATACTGGAGGATCGCAGCTGCACAGGCGGCACTGCGGCTCATTCCCATTTCGCACTGGCAGATTATCTTTTTGCCTTTTGCCGCCATAGCAACAATGAACTGTGCAAGCATTCCCGCCTTGGTGAAATACCGTGTCAGGCTGCCATAGCGTTCGGATATTTCAGTCGGTCCGAGGTCGTCAAGAGCGAGCGTTAAAACGCTTGCCTTTGTGCCGCCGAAATAGATCGGGCTCTCGGCGATATCGTGAAAGCTGATGACCGCCGTATCTTCGCCGAGCTTTCCGCTGTGGATAAGCTTCTGCATCTGATTGCGTGAGGCTATCGCTATCTCGACGGTATTTTTAGTGCTTGTTTTCTGTCCGCATATTTCGCAAAGTGCATCAAAGATCTTGTGATACACCAGCTTGTTCGGGATATAACTTTCGTTTGCAAAAATATCAAGTCCCCTGCCCTCATAGTATTCAAGTATCGCCGCTGCACAACCAAGAGTCGCAGTGCTGCCGCAGTCGTCGGAACAGATCAGCTCACAGCCGTCTGCAACAGCGCTGCGGATAAATTCAGCGGTCTTGCGGGCTTTTGGAAAATAGAAATCATAGTCGTCCTCGCAGACAAGATCATCATAATCCCAGTCATCGTAAGGGATCAAAAGCACCCTTGCATCCGACTTCATAAGCTCCTTGGGCTTGCCGAGAGCCTTGCTGTAAAAACAGATCACTGCGGTTTTATCGTTCAGTTTATTATTGTTTATTCTCATGTGAAAATCGTCGTTAGAAAGTACACTCAGTTTCATACTATACCACCTTTGAAAATCCGATTCTTTGTTTTCTGTTTTCTTCGAGCCTGATGCCTGTGTTTATCTGCGAAAAATCCTGTGCGCAAAGCGTTACGAGATCATCACCCGAAAGCGAATCGAAATCGAGCGTTGATAGTCTTACCGACTGCGCAAGCTGAGCCTGCTCGACAAGATTTCTTGCAAATCTTCCGTTGCCGAAATCACCGCTGCCTATTGCGTTTTCAAATATCGGCAGGAGCGTTTCACAGGTATCGTCGGCGAGCTTGAAACCGTTGTTTTTTGCGATGAGCTTTGTGATGTCAAAAAGCTCATCGGGGCTGTAATTGTCAAAATCGACATAGAAGGATATTCTCGAACGAAGACCGGGATTGCGGCTGATAAACTCGTTCATTTGCTTTGGATAGCCTGCGAAGATAACGACCATATCCTCGCGGCAGTTCTCCATTTCCTGAACGATAGTGTTTATTGCTTCATCGCCGAAGCTGCCGTTTTTTTCATCGACCAGCGAATATGCCTCGTCAATAAAAAGCACCGACCCTTTTGCCTTTTTGAACATCGCCTTGACCTGAACCGCTGTCCAGCCGACATACATGCCGACAAGGTCGCTGCGTCCGCACTCGATAAGGTCGCCGACAGACAGCACCTCGTTGTCCTTTAGTATCTGTGCGAACAGTCTTGCAACTGTGGTTTTTGCTGTGCCGGGGTTGCCGGTGAACACCATATGCATCACACGCTTGGCATTGGGCATTCCTCTGTCGGCAAGCAGCTTCTGCATCTTTGAATACGTCACCGCCTGTTCAATGACCTGCTTTACCTTTTCAAGCCCTATCATTTCTTTCAGCTTTTCATATGCACTTCCCTGCGGAGTTTTATCCTTGGCGATCTCAATGTTCTTTTTGAAACCGGCATACTGCGGATACACCTTTGTCTTGAGGGCATTGGCATACCATGTATCATACATTTTGCGCAGGTTTTCTGCGTTGTAGCTCGTATCTTTAGCAACCATTTTCAGAAGATCATTGTCCGCTTTGAGAGAGTCTTTTTTACAGTATGCACGCAGCACTTTCTTAGCATCTCCATTGCTCACGGGACGTTCATTTATCTCTACAAAAGTCAGCTCGGGCAGGCTGTTTTTTATCTGCTGTGCAATTCTATCAAGCTCGGGCGGAATCAGAAAAACTGTGAGCACATCTCTGCTGTGCATTTTTATCAGGTCAAAAAGGCTCTTGGATAGAATATCGCTTGTTGAATAATTATCGCTTTGCTCGGCGAGTTTGTTTACTTCCACAACTACCGTGCTGCCTTTTGCGACCCCATAATACGAGGCAAAATCATTTTTGAATTCGTAACCTCTTTTGGGTGATTTATTGCTGTCGATAATGCTGAATCTTGCACTGCGCAGTCTACCGTTTTTGAACAGCACGCTGACAAGGTCGCTGCAGATCTTTTTGCTGCTGACTCTGAGAATGTAATGAACAGGATGCCCCTTTGCGCCGTCCACTGCCCGAGGCTGCACGATACGTTCAAGCTCAGGCAGCAAATCTTTATCATACAGACCAAAACTTGCACGTTTTTTTAAAGCAGCAAGTGTACAAGGCCGTGCAATCTTTTCAAGTATTTCATCTGCTCTGTCTAAAAAAAATTCTGCAACAAATGCGCGCTCATAATCAAATCTGCTTCTGTACGCATCATGCGAATACCTATCAATAGCCGAGATGACAACCTCCTGGGTAGTGCAGCTGCCTTTGAGCTTTGTCCGTCTGAAGATATCTGCCATCACTTCATCAATGCTTATCTGCTCGTCTATGATCACGCCCAGCCAGAGAGTATTCCTATTGTCGCAGAAAATAAACACAACGCTCTTGCGGATGTGAGCTTCGTTAAAATCAGAGATGCCATTTTCGATCTGCTCCTGAATCTGTTCATCGTAGCGTTTCCTGTGCATACCGTCATTTGTCATAGGGATAGGCTTATCGAGCTTCAATACGACCTTGTATCCGATCATTTTGTACCTCCTGTCAGACTCGTGTTGTTTTCTTCTGTCATAATCATAGCACGTGCGATGTACCAAATATGGGATGTCGGACAGGTCTTGATTTTATGTACCAAATATGGTACAATGTATATAGTATACTAAGATCGGAGGCAGGAACTATGACAAGCGTTGAACCCAAGAAACTCGCACTTTTGCGGATATTGCAGATATTCCATAAATACAGCGATGAACAGCATCTGCTGACGTATGAGGATATTGCAAAGACGCTCAAAAGCGAATACGAGATCGAGATCGAGCGAAAGGCAGTGAGGCGGAACATCTCTTTGCTGAAAGAGGCGGGCTACGACATTATCTCTACCCGTGTGGGCAGTTACCTTGCCGAGCGTGAGTTCACCGATGCGGAGCTGCGGCTGCTTATTGATGGTGTGCTTTCAAGCAGGCACATTTCCGCAAAATACTCAAAGGATCTGATCGAAAAGCTGTGCGGCCTGTCGAACAAATACTTTCGCTCAAACGTCAAGTACATACACTCTGTCGGTGAATGGAACAAGACAAAAAACAAGCAGCTGTTTTACAACATTGAGCTTATCGACGACGCTATCATGCACAAAAAACAGGTGACTTTTGACTACAACAAGTACGGTGCGGACAAAAAGCTTCACAAGACAAAACCGCACACCGTCAGCCCGTATCAGCTCGTGGTTCACAACCAGCGCTATTATCTTATGGCACGCAGCGAGCAGTGGAAGAACATGGGGTACTACCGTCTTGACAGGATAACCAATATGCAGATCACGCAGGAGAAGCTCGTGCCGATAACGACTATCGAGGGCTTTGAGAAGGGCATAAACTACAAGGAGCTTTCGACTGCGATGCCGTATATGTACACCGACAAGCCCGAGTATATAGAGTTTATCGCTGATGAGGGAATAATCGACCAGGTCATCGACTGGTTCGGTGAGGATATAATCATAAGGAAGCAGGGCGAGCAGCTTGCGGTAACGGTAAAGTCAAGTCCGAATGCGATGCTGCTGTGGGCATTGCAGTATGCGCAGTTTGTGAGAGTTACCAAGCCGCAAGAACTTGTGGATAAAATAAAAGCCGCACTGAAAAATGCGGCTGAGAAATATGAAAACTGATATTCTTTGAACCGCCTTGTGCGGTTCTTTTTTTGTCGAGTTCTGGTGCGGGCGACATCCCATATTTGGTACATTGGGTGTGGTATGATACAGACAGAAAAGGAGGAATGAACTATGGCAAAAGATTTCAGGCAACCCGAGGAACTGACCACAGAGCGTCTTGTACTGCGTAAATCTGTTGACGAGCGTGACCTTGACAGATACCTTACAGACCTCAAAAAGACCGATGAATTCTATTTTCAGTTTGGTATGGAACGTTCTGACGAGCTGATCGGCAACATCAGCCTTGAGTACGAGCAGGTGATCTATTTCACCGTTTTTCTGAAAGACACCGACATCATGGTCGGCTATGTCGGCATCACACCGCAGTCGGGTTTTGCGGAGGGTGAGATCGAGGGCTACATTTTCGAGAAGTTCCGCCGGAACCACTATGCGTCCGAAGCGTTCAATGCGCTGATAGAATGGTACAGCGGTATGCAGAGTGATCCGAATAAACCAAAGAATATTTACGGCAGGGTCGTTCCCGAAAACGAGCCATGCAATCAGCTTATGCTGAAGCTCGGTTTCAGCAAGGCGGCAACGGGGTTCTGCTTTGGTTCTTTCTGCGTTATACTTTACGAGCTTAACAAGGGGCAATTCTGGCAGGAAGATGAACCCGAAAGCTCTGTCATTATCGAAACTGTACCTGCTGAACAGCTGCAGTGTGTAAATGAATAGGATATACCACAAAGGGACTTGATATCTCGGGTTTTGTGGTATAAAATGTAATGCTAACCAAAACACAAAGGAGATGAAACAGATGCTTCTGACAATAACATACGAAGGACACAACACGCAGGAGCTGGGTTTCCTGCTGCACAAGCACCCTGACAGGGCACAGAAATTCGAGCTGTCTTACGGCAAGGCTTATGTTTTCTACCCAGAGGTCAGTGATGAACGAACGACGGCGGCTCTGCTTCTGGACATAGACCCGCTCAACCTGGCAAGAGGAAAGGTCGGCAGCAGAGACGGCGGTCTGTTTGACTATGTCAACGACAGACCTTACGCCTGCACATCGTTTATGAGCACGGCTATCGCCCGTGTTTTCGGAACGGCAATGACGGGCAGATGCGACAAGATGCAGCAGCTTGCAGACACGCCGCTGAAACTGACGGCAACGCTTTATTCTCTCAAGGACAAGGGCTTTGACGAGCTTTCGCAAATGATATTCGAGCCGCTCGGCTACACGGTACAGACGCACAGGACAAAGCTTGACGAGAAGTTTCCCGAGTGGGACATCTCGCCGTACATCGACCTGACGATAAGCGGCACGATCAAGCTGTCGGAACTGCTCAACCACCTGTATGTGCTGATACCCGTTTTTGACAGGCAGAAGCACTATTTCACCGCAGAGGACGAGATACAGAAACTGCTCGCCCACGGTGAAGGCTGGCTGGCGGATCACCCTAACAAAGAGAAGATAACACGCAGATATTTCACTGCAAAAAAGAGCTATGCGAGAAAGGCGCTTGACATACTGCTTGCAGATGAGCAGACAGAGGAAGATGCGGCTGAGAACGCTGAGGCAGAAGAAGCGGCAGAGGAAAAGCAGGCACGCACTCCGCTGAACACACAGAGGCTCGAGGCGGTCAAAAACGCTGTGCTTGAAAGCGGAGCGGCGAGCGTTATCGACCTCGGCTGCGGCGAATGCAGGCTGACAGCTTTGCTGTTGAAACAGCCGCAGATAAAGAAGATAGCAGCCTGTGATGTCTGCGTCAGCGTGCTGGAAAAGGCTGCACAGAGACTGCACATCGACAATATGAACACATACCTGCGTGACAAGCTCACGCTTATGCAGGCATCGCTCACCTACCGTGACAAGCGGTTCGAGGGTTATGACTGTGCCTGTGTGGTCGAGGTGATCGAGCATATCGAGCCGATGAGGATACCTGCGTTTGAACGCTCGGTATTTGAATTTGCTGCTCCGAAAACGGTCATCCTGACCACGCCGAACAGAGAATACAATGCAAACTACGAGCATATGCATGACAATGAACTGCGTCACGGCGACCACCGCTTTGAATGGACAAGGCAGGAATTCAAAGAGTGGACAAATCATATCTGCGAAACGTTCGGTTACGAATGCCGTATCAGCGGCATAGGTGATGTGGACGAAAAGCTCGGCACACCAACACAGATGGGGGTGTTTACTAAGAATGGATAAGTTTAAAATAGAGCTGCCCGAGTTCTGCCTTGTGGCAATGATCGGTGCGACCTCATCCGGCAAATCCAGCTTTGCAAAAAAGTATTTCAAGCCGACAGAGGTGCTGTCATCGGACTTTTTCAGAGGAATGGTCAGTGACGACGAGAACGATCAGACTGTTTCAGCTGATGCATTTGACCTGCTGTTTTATGCGGCGAACAAGCGTCTTGACAATATGAAACTGACGGTAATTGATGCAACAAATATCCAGCAAAATGCAAGAAAGCAGGTATTGCAGCTTGCCAAAGAGCAGAACGTACACGCAGTGGCAATAGTGCTGGATATGCCAAAGACTCTGCTGTTGGAAAGGAACAGTCAGCGTGCAGACAGGAACCTGCCCGAGCGTGTGATACACAGGCACTACACCGATGTGAAACGCTGCATAAAGGGCTTGAAGCGTGAGGGCTTCAGGTTTGTTTATGTTATTGATTCCCCCGAAAAGCTCGACAACATCGAGATAGTCCGCACAAAGCTGTGGAACAACAAAAAGGACGAGCACGGACCGTTTGATATCATCGGTGATATCCACGGGTGCTGCGACGAGCTGGAGATGCTGCTTGAAAAGCTGGGTTACACAAAAACGGACGGAATTTTCGCTCACCCCGAGGGCAGAAAGGCGGCGTTTGTCGGCGACTTCTGCGACAGAGGAAACAGGAATGCCGATGTTCAGCGTATCGTTATGGATATGGTCAGAGCTGGCAATGCGATTGCCGTTCCCGGCAACCACGATGTCAAACTGCTGAAATATCTGAACGGCAAGAAAGTCAATAAAACTCACGGTCTTGACAAGACTATCGCAGAGCTTGAAGAAAAGGGCGAGGATTTCAAAGCCGAGGTCAAAGGGTTCATCGACGGACTTATCAGCCACTATGTACTTGATGACGGCAAGCTTGTTATTGCACACGCAGGACTTAAACAGCAGTACATCGGGCGTGGCTCTCAGGCTGTAAGGGAGTTCTGTCTTTACGGCGAGAGAACGGGAGAATTTGACGAATACGGTCTGCCCGTGCGTCTTGACTGGGCAGACGATTACAGGGGAAATGCGCTCGTCGTTTACGGTCACATCGCAGGCAGAGAGGTCAGGGTGCAGAACAACACATACTGCATCGACACTGGCTGTGTTTTCGGCGGCAAGCTGACAGCACTGCGTTACCCCGAAAAAGAGATAGTCAGCGTGAACGCTTTGCAACAGTATTATGAGCCTGTAAAGCCGCTTGACGACCCTGTTGATACGAACATGGGCGATATGCTGACGGTGGGCGACTTCAACAAGAAGCTGCACATACAGACATATCTTATGCCCTCGATAGACATTCACGAAAACAATGCGGCAGCGGCGCTTGAGATAATGTCAAGATTCTCTGCCGACCCGCACTGGCTCATTTATCTGCCGCCAACTATGTCGCCGTGCGAGACGAGCGAGCTTGACGGCTATCTCGAACACCCGCTGCAAGCGTTTGCGTATTACAAGAACAGAGGCGTGCAGAATGTTGTGTGCGAGAAAAAGCACATGGGTTCAAGGGCGGTCATTGTGCTTTGCAGAGATTCCGAGACTGCGCTCAGGCGCTTTGGCATCACTGACGGCACAAGAGGAATAATCTACACCCGAACGGGCAGGCGTTTCTTTGACGGCGGACAGGCAGAGACAGAGCTTCTTGACAGGCTTGACAAGGTGCTTACGCAGACGAATTTCTGGGACGATTTCAAGACCGACTGGGTGTGCCTTGACACAGAGCTTATGCCGTGGTCGGAAAAGGCACAGGGACTTATCCGAACGCAGTACGCACCGACAGGCAACGCAGGCAGAGGCAGTTTAGCGGCGGCTGTAAAGGCTCTTGAACAGGTATGCAAAAGGCAGAACAATGCACATGAAGTCGAATCTACGACCTCGGGACAGAATGTAGATCCGCAGATGCTGCTTGAAAAGTACAAGGGCAAATATGATGACCTTGAAAAGTACACAGATGCTTACCGTGAATACTGCTGGACGGTGAAGAGCGTTGACGATTACCGCATCGCACCGTTCCACATTCTTGCCTGCGAAGGCAGGGTGTTCTCGGGCGAAAAGCATGTATGGCACATGGAGAACATCAGAAAATACATCACGGGCATTGACCCTGTGTTTATGCAGACGCCGTACCTGTGCGTTGACACGAACGACGAACAGAGCGTGCAGGCAGGCGTTGACTGGTGGCTTGAACTGACGGCAGGCGGCGGTGAGGGCATGGTAGTAAAGCCGGAAACATTCACCGCAATGCCCGAGGGCAAGCTTCTCCAGCCGGCTGTCAAGTGCAGAGGCAGGGAGTATCTGCGCATCATCTACGGTGCTGAATATCTTCAGCCAAAGCACCTCAAACGCCTTAAAGTGCGTTCGCTCAACCGCAAGAGAAATCTTGCGCTCAAAGAGTTCTCGCTCGGCATGGAGTCACTGTCACGGTTCGTGAACAACGACCCACTTTACAAGGTTCACGAGTGCTCATTCGCAGTGCTCGCACTTGAAAGCGAACCTGTCGACCCAAGGCTGTAAGACATAAAAACAGGGGTTGGTGCAGCTATGCATTGACCCCTGTTTCCCATTTTTTTCAGATGAGAAAGCATACTCGTGAGAATCTGTTGTTCAATGTTGACAAATTTTCAGTTTGGTGGTATAATAATTTGTATAATCTAACGTTGGAGGTGCCGTATGGTTAATCAAAATATCTACAACAAACTTAAAAAACGGTATGGGAAAGTTTCAAGTTGGACAATATGGTCACAACCAATTGATAACCGACCTAAATCAAATATGGGAAGTCTAGATGTATTTGATGATCCCGATTTACTGAATAAGCTCAATACCAGATTTGTATTTGTTGGCTTAAATGGTTCTGGCGTACATGAAGGATTTTATGATCCAATCAAACCGTGGCATAATTTTCACTCTGATAACCCAAGGGGAAATGATTACAAGCTGAGGTATGCTCTTAATGCAACCCCATTTTGGGGGAGCTACATCACCGATATAATTAAGGATTACCAAGAAGTTAATTCTAGTAAAGTTGCTACAGATATAAACCAGCGCCCTGAGTTCATAAAGGAAAACATCGACATATTTATGGATGAACTCAGACTTCTTGGTGGGAAACCGGTAATTATTGCGCTCGGAAATGCTTCATTCAAGTTGTTAAAAAAACATTTAGTCGGAGATTATAACATATACAAAATTAAGCACTATGCCGCTTATATTGGTAAAGAAAACTATCGTAAAGAATTACTCGAAACACTATCAATATATCTGTGAATACTCTGACTTGCAATCTCACAGCCATAAGTTGTTAATTGCTATAGTACAAAGAAAAGGTTAACCGCAAATCCTATCTTCACTACGAAAAGAGGTTGATAATATGTCAAATATCACAGATCTGAGCAAATCGAGATACTGCAAGGGCATACAGTGTCCGAAGATGCTGTGGCTCGATGCTTACAAGCCGCAAGAGGCTGAGGATATACTGCCCGAGTCGGTGTTGGCGAACGGCACACTTGTAGGCGATCTTGCACGCAGTTATTTCGGAGAATACTCACTTGTGGATTTCTCTTTTGACAAGACCGAAATGGTGAACAAGACCAATGAGTTAATGCAATCCGGTGCGGAAAACATTGCTGAGGCGGCATTTGAACACGACGGGCTGTACTGTGCTGTGGACATCCTGCACAAAAACGGCAACGGCTGGGACATTATCGAGGTCAAAAGCTCGACCGAGATACACCCGATATACATTGAAGACATGGCGTTCCAGTATTATCTTCTGACGCTTTGCGGACTGTACATCAAAAATGTTTTCAATATGCACCTTAACAAATACTATGTTCGTCACGGAGAGCTTGATCTGAAAAAGCTTTTTGTACTTGAAGACTGCACCGATAATGTCAGGCAGAAATTCAATAAGGTAGAAAGCAACATTTCTGCGATACGCAGTTATGTCAGCGTTTCTGATGAGCCTACAAGGGACATCGACACTTACTGTGAAAACCCATATGAATGTGCTTACCGAAAATACTGCGGCAGGCATCTGCCCGAACATTCGGTATTTGACATTGCAGGCATGCAGACGAGGACGAAGTACAAGCATTATCACAACGGCATCATCTCATACGAAGATGTGCTTGCGAACGAAAAAAAACTGAAGCTGAACGCAAAGCAGAAAATCCAGATAGAAAGCACACTCTACGGTCTTCCCGATAAGATTGATGTGTACGAGATAAAGAAGTTCCTTGATACACTGACATATCCCGTTTATCATCTTGATTTTGAGACTTTCCAGCAGCCTGTGCCGCAGTTTGATGATGTACGGCCGTTCCAGCAGATACCGTTCCAGTATTCGCTGCACATCGAACAGCAGGACGGCAGCCTTGAGCACAAGGAATTCTTGGGAAAAGAGGGCACAGACCCGAGGAGAGCGCTTGCGGAGCAGCTTGTTCGGGACATACCGACTGGTGCCTGCTCGCTTGCGTTCAATATGAGTTTTGAACGGACAGTCATCAAAAATCTTGCGGAGCAGTTCCCCGACCTGTCGGAGCAGCTCATGGACATACACGACAACATGCACGACCTGATGATACCGTTCAAGGACGCATCGTATTACAGCGAGGCGATGCAAGGCTCGTATTCTATCAAGTATGTTCTGCCTGCGCTGTACCCGAACGACCCCGAACTTGATTATCACAATCTTAACGGCATCCACAACGGCTCAGAGGCATCGAACGCATTTGCGACGATGACCGACTACGCACCCGAAGAGATAGCAGAGATAAGAAACAATCTTCTGAAATACTGCGGGCTTGATACTTATGCAATGGTAAAGGTGCTGCGCAAGCTGAGAGAGGCGGTCGGAGATTGATATATACAACACACTTTTTGAGCAGTTCAATAAGGAGATGACGATCATGCCGGAAACAGACAAATTTGAGATAAGGCTTATACCTACCACTCTGACATGGGATCAGACAGTATCGTATCCCGGCGTGGAGTATTATATCAACGGTGTCCCATTGCTTGATATGATTCGCAAGATTGAAAAGCCGTACTGTGAGAAAGAGGGATCATCCGAATTGGTTGGCGGTTACATGCTTAATCCTAAAGAGGTCATGCGCAGACAGTTTGCTCGTGCTCTTGAACCGCCGAGATATGAAGATGCAGATGTAGTCGAGCTTTACTGCTGCGCAGAGTGCGGCATCAGCGATTGCTGGTCGGTCTGCTGCCGATTACAGGAGGACGGCGAATATATCATGATGAAGGAATTTTTCCATAATCATCGGGATTGGGAATATCCGTTTGAGTTCAGATTTACAAAGGAAAACTGGCACAATGAGATCGCAAAGCTCGGAGAATAGGGCATAATTAGAAAAAAACGATGAACTCAGCATAACAAGATTGAAAAACTTCGGCTGACGGCAGTGAACGCACAGAAGAGTTTTGCTGAAAAGAAATATCCCACTTTCTCGTTTGAGAAGGTGGGAGTTTTGCAGATATGTACACGGAATTAAAATGCTAAAACAAGAAGTAACTAAAAACCAAGCTAAAAAAGCAAAAGAAACAACAGAACAATTTAATCCAATATGTATATGAACCTAATGGCAGCATAACTACATTGGTTTATATTTTCCCCGTAGATACGCCGTTTTCTTGGTCTTATTACAACTCACAGGAGTGAAAAAGTCAAGTGGTTATCAGATAAGAAATAAAAAACTCAATGCTTATCCTTTTCCGACCACTCTTTTTTGAGGATCGCAAACAGGTATGTGTTTTCATAGTGAGGCATTCCGTCGGGTTCATTGACAAAGGACATAAACTCCTTGAAAAATCCCTCCTGCCGCATACCGAGCTTTTTGCAAAGTTTCTGGCTTGGAAGGTTATAATCATCCGTATAGGCATATATCCGCCTTATGCCCTTGTGATCAAACAGATAATCAAAATATGCGTGTGCCGCTTCGAAAGCATATCCCTTTCCTGTATAATTCAGATTCAACATCCAGCTGGGACTGAATGTATCGGCAGGTTCATCCTCGCTTTTATGCTCGTTCTTTTCAAGCAGTCCAAAGATCTCGCCTATCACCTTGCCGTTTTCTTTCAGCGTAATAGCAAGATACATTTTTTTCACAATGATTTCTCCTGTATATTTCAAGCATTATCGTATTCTTCCGATGCTTTCATAGTACCATAGTAACGCCGCATTGTCAAGCGTACAAAATAACCCTGCCCGAAATGCAAATCGGGCAGGGTGTTGTTCTATCGCTGTTCAAAGGCTTCGAGGAACTGGAACTTTTTATCCACACTGGCAAAGATAACGACAATTAGAACTACATCAATGCCCTTGACCTGACTGACGACAATTGCTTCAACTACGTCTGAATCAATTATTGAATATCCCACACAAAAACGAGCATGAAAACCGCACGAACCGTGCATGCGAAACGCTTAAACCGAGCTCGATCACCGTGCGATTGTGCATCTCCAGCTTCTTGATTATTTCATTCATAATGCTTTTGCCATATGAAAGAATAGTTTTACTTTGAGGGATAATTATAAAGTTAACTCTTCGTTAATTCGCTGCTGTGCAAATTCAATGAACGGTGCCTTGTGCCTTCCGATATTTATTTCAGGAGTCTCAAGGTAAAAACGACCAGAGCAAATCAGCCAGAAAATTTTATCGACCTTATACGGCGATGCATCTGCATCCACCATCTTGCACATATCCGACATTCTGACAATTGCCTCAAAAGTAGAAACTTGGTTATGCTCTGATAAGCCAAGATCTCCAAAAACATCCATCAGATGAACATCAGGCTTAGGGTAGTTTGTGAATCCCAGCTCCTTAAGTGTATCACATGCTAATGCGAATCCTATCCCACTTATCTTTTGAGATATCAAAAGCGGTAGCGCCATCCGCGTCGAAACATTGTAGTCGAATCATTTTACAAACTCCACGAAGTCCTTCTCATCGGAAAAATCTGAAATGAACTTTGCAGAGTCAACGACAGACTTACTCCACTTGTGCCAGCAGTTATAACTGTTGTCTGCACCGCCGGCATTAAACTCACGACGCAATGCTTGGTAGAGATCATCCGGAGAGAGCGCCTTAATCTGTTGATAATCGAAATTGCATACCAATGCTGCGATGCGTTCCATTCGTTCATCAAATTTTATAACCTTGGGCATCTGCTGATAATTCTGCGCAGATCGGATGAATTGAATATAGATGTCCTTCAAAGATGAAAAGTCTCTACTGTCGCCCAAAAAGTATTTATCAAGGTTTACTGTATCTGGCTTTATACTGTCGAGATATTCTTTTGCCGCATTATAGATTAGTTGATTCTTATTCATCTATGTAGTTCCTCGCTTTTCTTGTCATTCGCCTCATCGTCATAAATACTATGTAACTCAAAATGACGAATTGGCATTTCCTATAACAGCTAGCGAACTATTTCTTTCTTTTGTTAGTTCTTTTAAATTCTTCTATTATTTTAATATCTTGCGAATTAAGCTTATACAGGCTATAAATATATTGATCCAAACTGTTTTGTTCTTTATCCGTGAAATCAATGCTTGAATATAAATCTGCTAATTCAATTAACCTCTTTTGTTGTTCATCTGATATCTCTGGAATAGGAATGTTACACAAGTTGTTAGGTGAGAATGTAATTCCACCACCCATTGCCATACCGCCATACGCTTCTTTTAAGAAAAAGAAAACAACAGAAGAATTAAGTATTGGCAATATCATTTTTAAGTTTTCATTGTTCCGAGGTGTAATAATTTCAGTTGATTTCGCCGCACAATATTTACCATCGAAATCACCAAATACTTTAAAATATCGTATCCCAGTAGTAACAAGCTTGGGTTGAGATGATTGTAAGTACCGTTTAGGATACAATTGTTTTAGAACTTGGCGTGAGATTACAGGGTGCAAATACTTTTGTTTTACATATGTCATTAATTCTTTACCCCATTCAACAGAAAACTTATTAATTGTTCCAGTATTAACGAATTTAAAGTATTTGGTTGAATCAATATCAGAAGCGTCTTCAACAATATTAGCAATTTCATATGTTTCTGATACTGTTGCTGCTCCGTTTATATCATAATCATCACCTAAGCACTTGTTGTTAAGAATTTTGTATAGGGTATCAAAATTGTTCGATAAGCAGATACTAAGATTATCAAATTGACGTACTGTTCCTTTGTCAATATAAGAAGACTTACTTTGAATATAGTATTGATCGAATTCAACTATTTTTATTTTTTTCGATTGATAACGTTGTGCCATTACAACCACTGTTGATACATCTGCTGATTCAAATGCATTAAACTTTGAATAGTCACTTATACAATGAATAAAATTAAACAAATATGAACGGAGAGCCTCGCCATATTTAATTGCTAGCCATTTATTAGGCGTTATTAAACATGTCGTACCAATACTGTTTAATAATCCAAAGCTTTTTTCCCAGAAAGGAATATACAAATCCCAGTTTCCTTTTGCAGTACTATAAATTTTTGAATATACCTTCCTCATTTCAGGCATGATCTTTGTCATTGTTTCGGAATCAACGTAAGGAGGATTTCCAATAACAATATCGAAACCACCGTTATCTCTAAACACACGTGCAAAGTCTAATTCCCATACAATAAACGGCTTAGAAGACATAGTTGTCGCTTTTTTATACTCCGACATAAAGGACGGGTTGCCCTCAACCTCTTTTGACACGATCATATCCTTATAGGACTGAATAGTTTCTTTATGCTTGTGTTTTTTGATGGGATCATCACAGCCAAAGAGCATATCCTGCTCCTCAAGCATTTTCTTCAGAATGACTTCAAAATCACTATGTCCAAAATCATACTGATAGTTGGGTTGCATCGTACCGATGATATCACTTGGTTTAACCAATTTTACGCCCATAAATTCATCAATCAGAGAGTTTCCGCAAAGGATATTACACTCGAGGTTCGGCAGAGGCAACGGATCACGATGTCCTTCAAGATCGTTTTGAGCTTTTGGATTGATCTCATCGTCGATGACAAGGGACAGCCACAAACGAAGCTGTGCAATATCAACGGCTGAAGGCTCAATATCAACTGCATACAAGCAGTTTTTAATCGTGTTATATTTCAAGATGTAAGAAGAACGATCATTTTGATAAAGCAGTCTCTTGTTATAGGCATTCATTCCGATTGACATATATGCAGTGATATTCTGGCGTGCACGGACGATTTCGTTCATCATACCAAGTGGGAATGCGCCGGAACCAACAGCAGGGTCTGCAACCTTAACGTTTGCAAGAGCCTCGTCGATTTCAGCAAGTTTGTTTACAACGATATTTCCATCGGTATCGATTTTGAAAATCTCATCAGAGATATACATGCCACCGTTACCTTCACGTTTTTCCTTCGAGGTATCTTCATCTTTCATAAAATCGCCGTAAAGGATAAAATCGCGGATATCCATTTCTTTCAGTCCAGTCTTACGAACGAGATAATTGATAAGGCTTTCCTGGCACATATAGTGAACAATTTCACGAGGCGTATAGAATGCGCCTTTCGATTTTCTATCTTTGACCTCAAGCAGGTTCTCGAATACTTTACCAAGCATTTCTGGGTCGATAGCAACTTCACGTTCCATCGGTTCATCTTCGCTCATGGTAAAGTTATAGCGATCAAAGATATCAAGAATACCATCTGCATCACGATCGTTGTCGTTCTTCCTATTTGAGAAGATCTCATCTGGAATATCAAAATAGTTGTTTTTCCAGTCATAATTCTCGATAGGGTCAAACAGGCCACCGGAAAGGAACGGTACACGGCAATGGAGCGCAGGAAAATAGCCCATTGCTCCACGATTGCGATTTAGTGCGTCATAAAACAACGGTTCGAGGTATTCTTCATAAAAATGCTTTTTGTGACTTTGCGAATATGTAAAGATAGTTCTTAAGAATTTTCTTGAACCGTCACCCCATGTTTTTGCCCTAGGCATATGATTTGCAATTACTTCTTCATCTTCATCCGAGATGTCGTCCAGCGCACGAGAATTCAGATAAAAATTGCCATCGTCTTTGAGAACATAAATATTTGGCAGGTGTTCTTTAATAATCCTTCCGTGTGCTCCAGAAGTGTAAAATACATTTTTATATTCTTTCTCTGTTAATCTAGGAGCCCAAACATTTACACCAAGCCAACCTTTTTTCTGCAAAAAGTAAAGGAAAACAATTTGACCCATGAGTTTCTTGGCAAACTGTTCCGAAGTAAAACCGCACCTTTCAGACTCTTCTTTGAAATCCCGATTGCTTTCCAAATACTCCTGCAACTGATAGAATTTTTCGCAATAGAGTTCAAAGAACTCCTTGGTGACCTTTTCAACGCTGAAAGCTTCTTCGATTTCATCCAGTGTGGGATTGTAATTTTGATCAATGATAAAATTATGGAAACGTGAAATAGCAGTATGGCATGGCTCGTCCTTACCGACTAAGAAAGAATATCTTTTAGCGGGAGTTAAGTTTTCCTGTGCTTTGAACTTCCCTCCCTCAAATTTCATTTCATAATCAAGGCGGACAAAAGATAACCTCCATTTATCATCGTTAGGGGTGAAAAATGCAATAATAGCTGCATCCAAATTGCCGTTCTCAATCAGCTTTCGTGCATAACTACGCTGGGTGCTTCTCGCGTTCTCGACATAACTTGCCGCTTTTAACTGAACTTCAAAAACGGCGATTTTCTTTCCATCTGGAGTTGTGTAGTTGCCGATATGACTAGAGGTTTCAATATGGGAATTGAAGTTGGAATACTCTTTATTCTTTTTGTCGGGGGCAATGATTTTTATAGAATCAAATATTTCCTTGATGAATGCCACAAAGCCATCTGTTGAATAGGTGCTTTTTAATATGTCTTCGATTTTTTTGATAGGTTCACTCATAATTTACCTCCACAAATATAACAGGAAAGAATTATTTCCTTTTCACCGTTTACTACAGACTTTAGAATGCCGGTCTCATTGAAATATGTGTCCGGAATCAAATTAATAATAGCGTGATACAGTTCAATAGGATCGGAATGAGTAAGTCCAAGCTCCTTTACGATACTCTTGGTGATTTTGGCGGGAAGCTCGCCATTCTCGCAACGCTTAATAACTGTATCTATCCTATCATCCTCTATGTCGGTCAGGGTAGCAGCGCTCTTCAAAGCCTTGAGTGCCGTAATGACCTTCTTATCATTTCCGGTGACCATCGTTTTTTCAACGGTGACCTCTTCCTCTGCAACCAGCATATCATCAAATGCTTTGCTATTTTTCTTCAGATGATCGTAATATTCGCCGGCAACAGCAAGTTTTGGTTCGTTTTCAGAACATTCAATCATCTTGATAGCATCCATAAATGAAAGCTGCTTAGTCTCCGTTTCATCAGCATCTGTCACAAAGAATGATTTTAAAGCTCCTTTCCTGAGGAAAGTAATTGTATAATCGTGATTTGACTGCGCATCCTTCTTCGCGGTCTTCGCCTTTAACGGCAGACGCTTGATTTTGTTAAAAAGCTCACGGTTTGTATCACGAATACCACGAATTAAAGCCAGATATGCAAGCTCAGGGTTTGTGCTCTCACCGTCTTCATCATCAAGATTCTTAGACAGATCCGCAAACAGATTCTGTGCCGAAACTTCTTCTGCATCAGAAAGATATTTATAATCTTCACCGAGCGTGTCATGGAAAGATTGGAGCTTTTCAAGAATTCTATCTTCCAAAGGCATTTGCTTTGCGCTCTGTGCTGTTGGAAAGAAGTTGAATACATAAATCCGGTCGTGTTCGGTACCCACACGATTGATACGTCCGACACGCTGCATAATCCTTGTAGGGTTCCATGGCAAATCATAGTTTACAAGAATATTTGCTCTGTGCAGATTGATACCTTCTGCAAGCACATCTGTAGTGATAAGCAAATCGTATTTATCGTTATTCTTGTCTTTGTTTTTCGGATTGAAGCTATCCTCAATAACGGTCTTAAGAGTATCACTACTCTGGCCGCTGAAATAAACGATTCGACTGCCATACAAGTCCTTAAGGTTAGTAAATAGATACTCGGCTGTTTCCTTAGACTCAGTGAAGACAATAATCTTTTTACCTTTAACTATCTTGTTGTTGGACAGCTGATTGCGGAACTCAGCAAGCTTAGGATCAACAGTAACTTCTGCCCACATATCACGCAAATACTGTAACTGTGTAAGATCGCTGCGCAAGTCTCTAATGAGCTTTGGTTGGAAGTCCTTCGAATCAAAAGCAAGAACATCTTTTTGCTCAATATGATAGAATAGTTTCTTCAAGCCGTTATCATTTCCATCATCCAAAAGGTCGTATACATTGACCTTCTTGCTTATGTACACCTTACCGCCTTCGTACATGTTAATAAACTGTTCGTAGGATTCGATAAAACGTCCCAGTGTCTTAGAAAAAGCATAGAAACTGCTTTCAAGGCGCTTGACCAAGATACCTTTCATAAATCCACCCATGTTTCTCTGGCCAATTATCATTTGCGCAAATTTGTCTTTATCTTTCAAGTATAATAACGGAGTATAGCGAGCATATTTAAAATCTTTGATTGCTGCAATGGTCTCGCAGAAGGCCTTATCTGTTATTTCATCAAATTCGTAAACGATTTTTTCAGGGCTGCCGGCCTTAGGGAATTTAAGTCCCTGAGCCTCTAAATCAGCAGCATAATACTTCTGCACCTCGCCACGGGTACGACGAATCATAACCTCGCGAATAAGCTTGTCCCTGATAATCTCAGAGTTTTCGCGAAGTTGCGACATATATTCCGGAGAGCCCTTTACCTTTGTCGTAAGTTTACTGTTCAATCCACGGAAGAAGCCTTCAATATTCTTTATACCGTTGATAGTTCCACTTTGTTTGGGTTGAAATAGATATATTTGGTTTTCAATATCACTTGTATAGTTGTTTATAGGAGTGGCGGAAATCAAGACAACCTTCTTTCCCCTGCAAATCTCATGTAATAATGCAAAGCTTTCAGTATCGCTATTTCTGAATCTATGAGCTTCATCAACAAACACATAATCGTATTTGTCAGCGCCCTTCTCAATAATATGATCAAGTTTTCCGAGGGACTCAACATCACATCTCGAAACATCAAAATCCTTCAATACGCTCTCCCAGTAGTTCTTTAGTACCGGCGGACACACAAACAGTTTTCGTGTGTTTCTCTTGAAAGATTTCGCAAGAAGCGCACATATATATGTTTTACCAAGACCTACAACATCCGAAATAAATACACCATTGTAGGCTTCCAGTTTCTTTTTTGCCTGGGTAACTGCATCAAACTGATACTGAAGACGCATATAATCGTCTGGAAGTAGAGTTTCTATAGTTTCTTTATCAGCGTTGATTTCCTCTTTGAAGAACTCATAGACGGTCTTCAGATACATCTCGTATGGCGTAATATCATCACGCATCCATGTTTTCTTCTCAACAGCTTCAATATATGCATTGCGAATATCAATTCCATCATCCCATAGTTTTTCAAAATGTTCCAATGCAAATTTGACATCTGGGGTATCCTTGAGCTCAACATTAAACTCAAGATTATTCTTCAATCCGGCAACCGAGAAGTTGCTCGAACCGGTAATGACACTTCCAAACATATCTGGAACCTTTACAGGGTCTTTACGCATGATGTATACCTTTGCATGAATTGGAGATTTAGTATACATACGCATTTCCAACTTGCCATTTTTCAACCAGTCTACAAAAACCCGTACGCCTTTTTCCACTTTGGAAGTTGCTTCAGCTTCCGCAAATTCCTGCTCAATCTCCGCTTCCAATATTTCTTTTCCTTGCTTTGCTGATACCGGAACAGGGGTGTACTCATCGTTGGCAAGATCAATAATTTTCACCGTGAAAAGATCCACATTAAGACCAACAAGAATACGAATCTTTTCGACTTGTTCAAGAGCTTCATACATATTGAAGAATCCACTGGAGCGGAAATATCCGACAAGAACGTCGAAAAACTGTGTGTTACTCTTTAAAATAGCAGAGAAACGATTGTACAAATCGCGATCAGGCTCATTTGTAAAAAATTTTAAATCTGTTGTATACATAATACAGAACTTCCTTTCATGGCTACAATCAGTGCATACAAGCCTTAACAAATTGCGGCAAAAACATTTATACAATTACGTAGGGCTCATTTTATTGTGAAATATTAATAAAAATCCATCAAATATATATGGTAATTATATCATAAGTGTAGATAAATGTCAATATCAGGCACATATTCTTGATTAATTCAAAAAGACTGATTCTACGGCATTTAGCACTGTTTTATATGTAATGTTTTGTTTTTCGCCTATAAAAATACCCAGACATCATCTCATTTGAATATAAGTTCGCCGTAATTTCCACAAACCCTCGCTGTTCAAACAGTCACTTTTGTAGAACTATCCCGAAAGGTCTGGATATTGCCGGGCGGTTGTGGTATGCTCCGTGTTGGAGGTGATACTATGCGCAAAGCATTCGTAATCGCAATCGCAGCGCTGCTACTCACAGCTTGCAGCAGCATGGCAGAAAAAGAAAAAACACATACTGTCTCAACCGAGACAACTACCACAACAACACAGTCGACCACCACGACACTGCATACCACAAGAACGACACAGGCAACAACAAGCTGTTCAGGTTCAACGAAAGCTGAATCTACAACCACTACTCATATCAAAACGCCGTCAACTACCACGACAAAGCCAACAGCAACGACTTCCACAACAAAGGCAAGCAACACGACTATAAAGAAAACTGTGCAAACTACTGCTGCTGCCACAAAGCAGACAACGGCAACATCAAAAGCTGTTCAGACCACGACAACCAAACCTGCACAGAAAGTCGTCTGGTCGGATCTTATGCTGGCGTGGCGGCACATCAGCGAACGCAAAAACATCACACAGGCTGAGCAGGAACTTATCCGCAACGACATACTGAACTACGGGCTTAAAAAGTTCAACGGCAAGACGAAGATCCACTGCCATGTGGGCAACGACCATTTCAACATATCGTACCTCAAACCGATAAAGATGACCGTTCAGAGGGAACTCACCGACTGGACTCAGCACGCTCACCTCGACGCATCTGTTGACACCGACTCGCTGGCACTTATCAACTACGCCAAAACCGAGCAAGAGATCTATGACATCGTTGCGTGGACCCGCAGCGACAGCCTGCGTCTCATCGACTTCGGTCTATACAGCAGATACGAACTATCGACCATGTACGGTGACCTTGAATACGCCAGCGACATTCACTTCAATGTCGGCTTCGACGGCACATACATCTGGTTCCTCAACGAGGACTACTATGTCTGAAAGCTCAGGTTTCTTTTTTCTGCCATCCTCCTTGCACACCGCCAGCGCAGCAGGTCGCTGTTGTCGTTGTACATCTCATGCAGCTTTTCTATCGAGTTCGCCGCCGACTTCATTACCGCATCACGGGATATCATCATAATTATCCCTATGTCCTCGGCTTTCATCTGCCTGTAACCGAAAACTCCGTAGAGCCTGCCGAGGATCGCCCTGTCCTTCGGCGGCAGCCTGTCAAAAAGCACCTTTGCATACTCCACGCATATATTCCGGTCAGCAAGCACATCGGTCTTTGCTGCGCCTAGGTCGATAGTCTCCTCACTGATCTCATCAATATCTGCATCTTCATCGGTGGGTGCAATGCTGTATCGGCGGATAGGAAAAATGATATACTCTCTTGCAAGGCTCTCGCTGATGCCAAGCTGCTTTGCGATCTCACCGACCGCAGCACCTTCGCCGGCGAGCCTTTTGCATTTCATAATACGCAGATATATCTTACCATTCTTCCCTATCCTGTCCATACCGATGTGTTCGAGCATTGCGTACTTCATATGCGGAGTGACGTAGGTCCGCAGCTTTGCTTTTTGCGGATCGTAATTTCCAGACTTTATCCGCTGAACAAACTCAAACGATGCGACCTGAAAAAGCTCGTCCGCACTGTCGCTGCACGGAAAAAAGCTCGCATAACGCCAGGCTGTTATGTCCGCAAGCCTTTGTATATACTTTGTGTTCTGACTGTACAGCTCATCAAGGGCGAGCTTGTTGCCATTGCGATACTCTTCATATAACTCCTCGTTCGTCACAAACCTGCCACCTCTCTATCCAAATCCGCCGAACGAGCAAACAAGATGCCTCAAAGCCCGCAGATGCGTGGCTATTTTTGTTTGCTGGTTGTTTGCTGTGTTTGCTCTATTTGCTGCTTCTGTGGTCTGCCTCTGCTTCGTGATGCTATCCCAAGCTGTGCATACAGCTGTTTGCTTTGCAGCGCCTTCTCAAACTCCTCGTTTGTAAACGCAGGTGTTGTTGTCGCTTTCAGATACAGCTCCTCCACCAGAGCGACCAGCCTCTGTTTCTGTTCTGGCGTGATGCTGCCCCGGTTGCAGGACTTGTTCAGCCTGTCAAGACAGCGTTTGTAGCTTTGCACCTTCGGGTCTTCGCTCGGCTTTTCTTTCTCTCTGCGTTTGGCATAAGCCATCTGCTTACAGGTCCTCTTCGGGTTCTCGGGCGACGGCATATCGCAAAATCTCGTATGGTAGCCCTTTGTCATAAGAAAGTACCGCCCGCAGTGTTCGCACCTATGCGGCAGATGACCTTTCATCACGCCCTTGACAAAGTCAGTTTTAATCAAACCCTGAAGGGTATCCATTCGTAAAAACTCAGCAAAATACCATTTGCCATCCTCTTTACTTACCGGTATATACTGAGTTATCATCGGTTCTCCAAGCTGGAATTCTCCTTCAAGTGGCAGGGCGAGCCTTTCTGTCGACCACTCCTCGTCATCAGGGAACATAAAATCCTGATACTGCTCACAAAAGTCACTTGCACTCAGCGAGTTATACATAGGACTCACCATAAGCTCGAGCTCATAAAAGCATTCGTGCATCACAACAATATCATAGATAGCCATATATATCATATTGAAATATGATTGATACGATGCCAGGGAACTCATATATTCATCAGATAAATATCTTGCTTTGTCAAGTAATACATTATCGATCTGCGGCATGCTGAAATGACCGAAAAGGACGCTGCCTATCTCCGTATTATGCAAAATTTCAAGTATGCTGCGAAGAAGATCATCTGTTAGTTTCAGATCGTCTGCCGTAGCCCAACGGTTAGGGGCAAAAATCGTCGTTATCGGTGGATCACAGGAAATATACGGGTACTTGCACTTATGTATAAGGGGCGATCTCTCAAGTGCAAACTGCAGATCCAGAAGTTCGTCTACGATCTCCTGAGGCGTATTCATAAGCATAACCGTCAGTTCACCGAGCAGCTGCTTTCTGCCCATTACAGTAACTTTATTGTCATTGATTATCATTAAATAAAGCCCCTGCATAACCTCACCTCCCATTATTCAATCTTTTTCACCATACATATTGTAGCACACATTTTTGTGTTTGCGGGGTAATTTTCTGTACAGTTGGCAGGCAATATGCTTGAAAAACTGTTCTTGTTTGCTGCTCGTTTGCTGGTTGTTTGCTGAATGTTTGCTTGACAAAAGCTCGCAAAGCCCTTACCTTCGCTGGAAGTTGCCCTTGTTTGCTCGTTTGCTCAAATATCAGGTGCTGGCTGCGGAAAGAAAAAATGTCCTTACAAACGGTTTTTAAATGTCCTGCAAAACTATACACTTTGAAAAATTTTACCCATAATATGAATAGAGGACAAGTTCAGGAGCATTCCGATCGGGGCGGAGTGCTCTTTTTTCATGCCCTCAAAAATATTATGAAAGGAGTCCTGATATGACTCAAAACACAATTGAAATGCAAACCAATGTAGACGAGAGCGTCTACGAAAAGCCTTACCTTGTAAAAGACGGCTGCCTTTACGAGGAGGTAACGACCAAAAACAAGACCGAGCACGTTAAGCTCGCTGACTTCGTTCCTGTGCTGAAAGCCGAGGTCACATACGATGACGGAACGGAGCCGAAGAAGATGTTCAAGGTAGCAGCCACGCACAAATCGGGAGAGGTACTCTCCGAGCAGCTTGTGTC
>CAMZIK010000029.1 GCA_947307175.1 uncultured Clostridia bacterium | reverse complement strand
GTGTTTGCGAGCTTTTCATTTATGCGGCAAACGGGACTTGAACCCGTACGTCATATAACACACGCCCCTCAAACGTGCCTGTCTGCCAGTTCCAGCACTGCCGCAAATATTATACTGAGTTAATCAGCTTATTTATTATATCACTTCTCTTTTCGTTTGTCAAGCCTTTTTTGAAAAAAATCTCCGATAAATCAAATAAGCCCCGGAATACGCCCCCGGAGCCTTGTTCTCGTCACTTATCAGCGCTTCTCAATAACACCCATGATCAGATTTCCGCAGTATGTACACCTGCTGTTCTCGTCGGTGACACCCGTGAGAGGCGCTCCGCAGGACAAACACCTGTCCTTGACAGTCTTTTTCGCAAGCGCTGCCATAAGGACCCCGTCGTGTACCTCCAGCGTGCAGTTTTTCAGATACCCGTTGCGGATAGCTCGCCGCATTCGGTTCAGCTTCGCCTTGCCCGAGCCAAGCTGCGGGATCTGTTCCATAAAGATGAACGGCCTCTGGCTCTGTGCAAAAAGAGTCGACCAGTATATCGCCGAACTTGCAGCCATGATCTTTTTAAAACGCATCACAGCAAGCGGGAAAAGTATCATGACCACCGTACCGCCGTAGATAATACCGTCACGGATATTTCCCTTTATCAGATCGTATGAAGATAAGTGGTTCGTCGGATCAAGCAGTATCTTCTTCTGATATTCCTTGTCAAAATAGTGAGCTATCTCGCTGAGCGTGTAGCCCGTCAAAGCTATAAGAAAAAACATACAAACACAAAGCAGCAGAACATACAGCGTCCTTCTTGTCTCAAGCAGCCTTGAACGGTAAAAATCAGGTCTGCCCGCAGCCGAACCAAGCTCATTGGAAACACTGTAAAAGCTCTCTCCCGAAAGCACCTTTGCGTGCAGATCCGAGCTGTGACAGTACGGACATTCACCCGTAAAGTATATCCTCTTTTCAATGTGCGCTCCGCAGCTTCTGCACTCGCATAAACATTTCTTGCTGTTAAGCTCAACATACGCTCCCCTGTCCGATGCTTTGATCTCAAAGCCATGCATATAGAAATGACGGTAGAATGCAAGATGCCTGTAAACAGCACCCTCGCTCTTTCCCATGACCTTTGAAAGATCGGCAAATGTAACATAGCCGTCAAGGTCACCCTCGAAATAGCTCGAATAAAACGATGCATTCCCAATATTGCGCATTGAGATAACTGCAATAAGAAGCAACCCTATCGATATGCAGATGACCGTGATAGCTATCCCCATGTCCTTTGCACCCAAAGCATACGCAATGTTGTCGCTGTATGCCGAAAACTCAGATGCGATGTACGGAACGCTGAGAATAAATCCAAATATGCTCGCCGCTATCAGCAGAACGTTCTTCACCTTCAGCGCCGTCAGAACACCTTTCTTCAAATACATCTGTCCTTACCCCTTTTTGTTGTCTTTCTTTTATCTGTAAAATACCCCGCAGCATAGCGCCGCAGGGCTTGTTAGTATGCCTGATGCGATTCGAACGCACGACCTTCAGAGTCGGAGTCTGACGCTCTATCCAACTGAGCTACAGGCACATATTCAGCACATCTGCCAGGCAACTGGGGGGAAACCCTTTTGAAGAGAGGGTCAAAGAACGGCTTTGCCGTTCTTTAGAGTAACCGTGGTAACGGTTACTCTGTCCCGTCCAGACCCCCTTCCTAAACCTTTTATAAATTTTCGGTGCATATAGCAAAAAGCTCTATGCGCCGAAAATATGTAAGAGTTCAGAAAAGAGAGCTTGAGAGAAAACTTTTTCCCAAGAGAATATCCTCAATTACTCAGCAAATGTACAGATATAAATACAGACCTACACAATCAGAATTTGCCGGCGCTTTGCGCCGACAAGCAAATAATAAAGAATAGAGAATAACGAATAATGAATAATTAAGGTGTGCGGCGCTGCCGCACGATTTTAAATATATCGCCGCAGGCGATACCATAATTTTTATTTATTATTTATTCTTTTTTCTTTATTCTTTTAGAGCCGCCATAGGCGGCTCGCTATTATTATCTTATTTTAGCGCCGCATGGCAGTGACTGGTCAGGGAAGATGACCTTAGCCGAACCGTCAGGAGCATCTGCTGCGCATATCATACCCTGAGACTCAACGCCACAGAGAGTAACCGGCTTGAGGTTAGCAACGATGATGACCTTCTTGCCGACGAGGTCTTCGGGAGCGTACCAGTTAGCGATACCTGAAACCACCTGTCTTCCGCCCATGCCGTCGTCGAGCTGCAAGCAAAGCAGCTTCTTTGCCTTCTTGACCTTTTCAGCCGACTTAACAAGAGCAACTCTCAGATCGACCTTTGCAAAATCATCGATAGTTATCTCATCAAGCTGAGGGATAACCTCTGCCTCTGGTTCTTCGCTCTCTCCTGCTGCCTTTTTAGCATCTTCCATACGCTGGTTGATCTCCTCAAGCAGCTTTGTTCCGTCTATTCTTGCAAACAGCGGCACAGGATCGTTCACCGTTATTCCCACAGGCAGCTTGCCGAAGCTGTCAAGGCTGTCCCAGGTGTCGATGTCGCAGTTTATCTGCGCAAGGATCTTGTCGCTGGTGTCAGGAATGAACGGCTTTAACAGCACGCCAAGGAATCTTATTGTCTCAAGCAGCACATAAAGCACCGTCGCAAGACGCTCTTTCTGAGCCTCATCCTTGCCCAGCACCCATGGCTCTGTCTCGTCGATATACTTGTTCGCTCTCTTTGCAAGCGCCATGATCGTGTCCATCGTGTCAGCCATTCTGAACTCGTCAATAAGCTTTTCAACCAGCTTCGGAGTCTCGATGCACTTGTTTATCAGCTCGTCGTCAAGCGGCTGCTTTGCACAGGGCGCCATTATCTTTCCGCCGAAATACTTCTTCTGCATTGCGACCGTCCTGTTGACAAGGTTGCCCAGAGTGTTCGCAAGGTCAGCGTTGTATCTGTCTATAAGTGCCTCGTAAGTCACCGAGCCATCGTTTGTGAAAGGCATCTCCGAAAGCAGATAGTATCTCGCTCCGTCAACACCGAACTCCTTCACAACGTCCTCAGCATAGATAACGTTGCCTCTTGATTTGGACATCTTCTCCGTTCCGAAAAGCATCCACTGATGACCGAAGACCTTCTTCGGCAGAGGCTCGCCCAGCGCCATAAGGATTATAGGCCAGTAGATAGTGTGGAATCTCACAATGTCCTTGCCGATAACGTGACAGTCAGCAGGCCAGTATTTCTTGTAAAGCTCGCCTGAGCCGTCAGGATCATAGCCCAGTGCCGTGATATAGTTTGAAAGCGCATCTATCCATACATAGATAACGTGCTTGTCATCAAACGTTACAGGGATGCCCCACTTGAAAGTCGTTCTTGAAACGCACAGGTCCTCAATGCCTGGTTTGATGAAGTTGTTGTACATTTCTTTCTTTCTCGACTCAGGATAGATGAAATCAGGATTGTCCTCCAGCACATATTTTTCAAGCTGCTTCTGATACTTGGACAGCCTCAGGAAATATGCTTCTTCCTTCGCAGGCTTTACCTCACGTCCGCAGTCAGGGCACTTGCCGTCAACGAGCTGGCTCGGTGTCCAGAAGCTCTCGCACGGTGTGCAGTACATTCCCTCATACTCCGACTTGTAGATGTCTCCCTGGTCGTACAGCTTCTTGAATATCTTCTGTACAGCCTTTTCGTGATAATCGTCAGTCGTCCTGATGAACTTGTCATATGATGTATTCATAAGGTCGCAGATCTCTCTTATCTCACCTGCTACCTTGTCAACGTGCTCCTTCGGGGTGATACCTGCCTCCTTGGCAAGCTCCTCGATCTTCTGTCCGTGTTCGTCGGTACCGGTAAGGAAGAAAACATCATAACCAAGCATTCGCTTGAACCTCGCTATCGCATCTGTGAAAACGACCTCGTAGGTGTTGCCTATGTGCGGCTTCTTGGAAGTGTACGCAATAGCCGTAGTGATGTAATAAGGTTTTTTAGGCATTTTTTATTCCTCCTTTTAAAATTCCGCCGCCCTTAAAGGTGACGCTTTTAGTATTATACACCATTTTAACTCCATAGTCAAGCCGTAGCGACGGTTCGCTTGTCCCTTGCAAATCACTTTGCAATAATACCTACCCTTGTGCAGCTCTGGGCATAACTCCCAGCGAATCTTTACCGCCGTGTTTTCTCCGCCAGACCCGCCCGTTCATTTTCCTTAACATCAAATACATACTATTGACATATTAGCCCGCTTGTGATATACTGTTTTTGAGCGAAACCGTTGATTATTGGTAAAAATAATTAAGAAAAGAGGTAATACCAAATGAAAAGACTCATAGCAGCAGTCCTGTGTATCGGTATGGTATTCTCCCTTGCATCCTGCGGCAGCAGCAGCTCAAAGTCAGACGCATCATCTAAGTCATCGTCAAGCTCTGCAAGCAGCTCGGCATCAGGCTCCGAAAGCAAGTCCGACGGCAGCAGCAGTGGCGAAGCCGATTACAGCAAGTACGGTTTTACCAAGGGCGAGGTCGTAAGGATAACCAACGACGAGAACTCTGAGCCTGTCGTTCCCGAACTCACCTTTGAAGGTCTTATACTATCTGGAAACCGTCAGGATAACAACCGCTTTGACACTCTTGAAAAGAACGGCTATAAAATGACTGGTCTGTTCGCTAATTTCTGGCTCGACGAACATATCGAGATACACGCAAAGCTCAATGTTACAGGAACATACAACGATTTCAAAGCAGTCTGCGTACCTCATAAGGATATAAAGACCTATCTGACATCGAGCTTCAGCGATATGACTTCCGAAGCAGAGAGCAGCGGCGCAGTTATCGAGATAACCGAGCCTGACGCAGAACAGCAGAATCAGATAGCTGATTTCTATGTAGGACCTGCCGACGAAAAGAAGCCTGGCAGCTATGACATCCTGTTCTACTATAAGGATAAGCTGGCATATTATCTGCCGATAGAGCTTACCGTAGAACCACAGTAAAACAGCTCAGATCCTAATCGCATATTAAAAAGAAGAGAAAGCAGTTTTACTGCGTCTGTGAAGGGCGAAGCGTGTTTTGTACAAAAGGCTTTGCAGACAGCCGAAACACGTTCAGTCTTGTACATTAAGCAAGGCTTAATTGAAAGCTGGTTCTCTTTTTTTAATATCAGAGCAAAGAGGTAAGAGATCAAGCGGTCTGTTACCTCTTGCTTTTATTGATCGGAGGTCAGGAAAATGTCGCTGCTTGATATGGCATATGACGAAAAAACGTGGGCTGAGTTCAGACAGTACAGAGCCTCCCACGGCAATATGACCGAAAAAGAGCTTGCAAAGCTCGATGAGTATATCGATCAGAAACGCTACCTGCCCACAGCGCAGAACCTCGTCTTTTCCCTGCCCGAAAAAAAGAGCATAAACAAAAGCGGCTCTCAGAAGAAGCGTGTCATCTATACCTTTCCCGAGGACGAAACATGGGTGCTGAAACTGCTGACATGGCTGATGTATAAATACGACAGCGTCTTTCATTCAAACTGCTATTCGTTCAGACAGGAGTACACCGCACATACAGCCATAAAAGATGTGCTTCAAACAGAAAAGCTTGACGATAAATGGGCGCTCAAGCTCGACCTGCATAACTATTTCAACTCCATGCCCTCACATAAACTCGCCGACGAGTTTTCAAAAGTCATCACCGATGATAAACCTCTGCTTGACTTCCTGATACGCTTTTTCACCCTCGATAAAGCTCTCAGCACAGGAACTGTAATAACCGAAAACAGAGGCGCAATGGCTGGAGTCCCGCTCTCTGCCTTCTGCGCAAACCTCTATCTCACCGACCTCGATAAGCACTTTGAAAATGCAGCTATTCCCTATTTCAGATACTCCGATGACATCCTTATCCTTGCCGATACAAAGCAGCAGGCTATCGAGTATTATGACCTCGTAAAAGAACATATCGAGAAAAAAGGCCTTACTCTCAACGAAGAAAAGTTTTCCCTTACGCCTCCGCATGAACCGTGGGAGTTCCTCGGCTTCAGATATTTTAACGGCAGCGTGGACCTCTCGCAAGCCTCGATAAGAAAAATGAAAGCCAAGATAAAACGCAAAGCCGCCGCATTTTTCCGCAGAAAAAACAAAAAAGCCCTTGACGGCGATAAAGCCGCAAGAGCAATGATAAAAACATTTGAACGAAAATTCTACGGAGAGACCGAAAAGCACGACTTCACATGGAGCCGCTGGTATTTCCCAGTGCTGACTACCGATAAAGGTCTGCACGAGCTTGACAGATACCTCGTCGAAAATATACGCTTCATCTATACAGGCAGACACTATAAAGGCAACTACCGCATATCATATGAGCATATACGCTCTCTTGGTTTCAGAAGCCTCGTCAACGAGTATTATAAATACCGCCTCAGCAAGTAAACATCACGACCCATTCCGCACCTTCTGCGCCTATATGGCATCGGTCAATTGGTGAACCCTCTCCAAAAGAGTTTCCCCCAACTACCCAATGTCTATTTAGTCCCGAAAATGCGGTCGCCTGCATCGCCAAGACCCGGAACGATGTAAGCGTTCTCGTTGAGCTTTTCGTCAACGCAGCCGACGAATATCTTTATGTCAGGGTGCGCCTTCTGTAAGCGCTCCAAACCTTCAGGCGCAGCGATTATGCACATGAAGCGAATATCCTTGCAGCCCTTTTCCTTTAGCATATTCACCGCATCGACCGCCGAACCGCCCGTTGCGAGCATGGGGTCAGGCACGATGACAATGCGCTCGCCTATGTGTTCAGGCAGCTTGCAGAAATATTCCTGCGGCTCGTGAGTCACTTCGTCACGGTAAAGACCGATGTGGCCGACCTTTGCCGAAGGACACAGCGCAAGGATCCCGTCCACCATTCCAAGCCCTGCACGAAGGATCGGTATTACCGCAAGCTTTTTGCCTGCAAGCACAGGCTGCATCGACTCCGCAACAGGCGACTTTACCGAAACCAGCTCTGTCGGCAGGTCACGCAGAGCCTCGTATGCCATAAGGCTTCCTATCTCGCTGACAAGCGTGCGGAAATCCTTTGTTCCCGTGTTCTCGTCTCTCAAAAGCGTTATCTTGTGCTTTACCAGCGGGTGATCCATTATAAATGTATTTTCCATAGCAAACCTCCGTGATGATCTCTGATGTGTGCCTTACACTATTATATATATTAGCACATATCCCGCCTTTTTTCAACAACGAACCTTGCCAAAAATCGACCCTCAATCTGTGCGATTTCCCCAAAAATCCCTCTGCCGTGTCTCTATGAGGCGCTTTTTTTGGAGAATAAGTGAGAAAAGCCTTGACAAGAGGGCTTCACAGTGATATAATGACCTCAGTATAAATGCCATGACAAAGAGAAGTAACAGCGGAATTCGTTCAAAGTGAGTGCGGGATAGTGTGAACCGCATAACAGAGCCATTGTGAATAACACTTTCGAGCAGCGACCTGAAAGCATGTGATACGTGTTATTAGGGAAGACGGGTAAGCCTCACGTTAAGAGGAAAGAGCGACCGGGACTTTATTTTCCGGTAATTCAGGTGGTACCACGGGTTTGAGTATATTTCCCCGTCCTGTTGAAAAGCAGGACGGGCTTTTTGTTTTCCCAAGCGCTTTTCAAAAAAAGGACGAATAATAATGGTATCGCCTTACGGCGATGAAACGAAACAATTATTAATGGAGGTATGGTCTATGAAGCACATTGACATCAAGGAGGTTTTCGCAGATAAGGCTCTTGTCGGTACAAAAGTCACTGTCTGCGGCTGGGTAAGAACAGCGAGGGATTCAAAGAACGTCGCTTTCATCGAGCTTAACGACGGCACCACGCTCAAGCATATCCAGATCGTCGTTGACAAGGCATCGGGCGTAGCATACGAGGACGCACTCAAACTCGGCAGCTCGCTCAAAGTCGAGGGAACAGTCGTTGAGGGAAGAAACGAGATCCCCGAAATAAACGCAGAGAGCATCACCGTCATAGGCACCTGCCCTGCTGAGTATCCGCTGCAGAAGAAAAGACATACCCTTGAATTTCTCAGAACAATGCCTCACCTTCGCGGCAGAACAAATACCTTCAACGCAGTCATGAGAGTGCGCTCCGTGCTTGCACAGGCTATCCATAACTATTTTAAAAGCAAGAACTTTGTCTATGTGAATACACCTCTCATCACAGGAAGCGACTGTGAGGGCGCAGGCGAAATGTTCCAGGTAACTACCATAGGCTACAATACCGAGTATAAGAACGAGCAGGAGTATTATGAGAACGACTTTTTCGGCAAAAAAGCAGGACTGAGCGTTTCGGGTCAGCTCGAAGGTGAAATGGCTGCAATGGCAATGGGTAAGATATATACCTTCGGACCAAGCTTCCGTGCCGAGAACAGCAACACTCCAAAGCACCTCGCTGAGTTCTGGCACGTTGAGCCTGAAATAGCTTTTGCCGAGCTTCCCGAGGTCATCGAGACCGCAGAAGATATGGTAAAGCACGTTATCAGAACGCTGCTCGATACCTGCCCCAATGAGATGAAGTTCTTTGACGAGCATTTTGAAAAAGGACTTATCGACAGACTTGAAGATCTTATCAGCCACGATTTCGGCGTGGTGACCTACACCGAGGCAATAAAGCTGCTCAAAGAATCGGGCGAGAATTTCGTTTACCCTGTCGAGTGGGGCTGCGACCTCCAGACCGAGCATGAAAGATATATCTCCGAAAAGGTGTTCAAGAAAGCAGTCTTCGTTACCGACTATCCAAAGGAGATAAAGTCGTTCTATATGAAGCAGAACCCCGACGGAAAGACCGTTGCCGCAGTTGACCTGCTCGTTCCTGGCGTCGGCGAAATAATCGGCGGAAGCGAAAGAGAAGCAGACTACGATAAGCTCGTTGCAACGATGCAGGAAAGAGGAATGAACCTCGATCTGTACACAGACTATCTTGAGCTGAGAAAGTACGGAAGCGTACCTCACGGCGGCTTCGGACTGGGCTTTGAAAGACTTATAATGTATGTAACAGGCATGCAGAATATCCGTGACGTTATCCTCTTCCCGAGAACTGTCGGCAGCATCAGGTAAGAGAGTATGAGACAGATAGCTCACGATGAGGTATATCGGCTTGAGGAATGTCTGAAAGCGCTTGCCGAGCATCACAACGAGGTCTCGGTGAATTTCAAGGGCAGCTTTCCGAAAAAGCCTTTTTCACAGACGCTGGCTGCATTTGAAAAGGCTCTGGCAGACGGAAATTCAAAGATAGCTGTCATTGAAGATAACGGCAGGGTAGCGGGTTTTTGCAAGACTGACCTTGTCGGCACGCAGGGCAGCATAGATTATCTGATAGTGCTGAAAGAATACCGTGGGAGCGGTTACGGCGGACAGCTTATGGACTGGGCAGTCGATACGCTCAGAAAAGACGGCGCTGCCGGAATAGAGATAAAGGTCGTCGACGGCAACGACGCAAAAGCGTTTTACGAAAAATACGGTTTCCGCACCGTTTCACAGATACTCAGGGCGGACATCTGATAATGACCACGAAAGGACTGATAAATATGTCAAGAGAATTATATATCCCAAAGGACTATAAGTCCAAGCTGACTCTGCGTGAAACACAGCACGCTATCAAGTACATCAAGGACGTTTTCCAGCAGGCTTTGTCCTTTGCACTGACGCTGGACAGAGTTACCGCACCGCTGATCGTTCGCAAAGGCAGCGGTATCAACGATGACCTCAACGGCGTTGAGCGCAAGGTCGAGTTCACTATAAAAGAGATAGACGGCAAGGAAGCCGAGATAGTCCAGTCACTTGCAAAGTGGAAGCGTATGGCTCTCTACCGCTACGGCTACAAGCCGGGCGAAGGCATCTATACCGATATGAACGCTATCCGCCGTGACGACGATACCGACAACCTCCATTCGATCTTCGTCGATCAGTGGGACTGGGAAAAGGTCATCACCCGTGAGCAGAGAAACGAGGACTACCTCAAAGAAACAGTCAAGGCTATCGTCAAGGCTATCGCCTACACAAAGCGTAAAGTCAGACTCAGATACCCTGTTTTAGACGGTGCGATCTGCGAAGATCCTTTCTTCATCACAACTCAGGAGCTTGAGGATATGTACCCCGACAAAACTCCTAAAGAGCGTGAAAGACTCATCGTCCAGGAGCATAAGACCGTATTTCTCATGCAGATAGGCGGAGCTTTGAAAAGCGGCATCAAGCACGACGGCAGAGCGCCCGACTATGACGACTGGTCGCTCAACGGCGATATCCTGATGTGGAACGAAGTCCTTGACAATGCTTTTGAAGTCTCCTCAATGGGCATCAGAGTAGATGAAAAGTCTCTCGAATCACAGCTGGAGATCTGCGGCGCTACCGACAGGATGCAGTACGATTATCACAAGATGATCGCCGACGGAACGCTCCCTCTAACTATCGGCGGCGGCATCGGTCAGTCAAGACTTTGTATGCTGCTTCTTGAAAAGGCTCATATCGGCGAGGTACAGGCTTCCATCTGGACAGACGAAATGACCGAAAAGTGCAAAGAAAACGGCATCGTCCTGCTTTAACGGAGGGAAATATGAAAGGAAAAATTATCGTTATCGAAGGGCTTGACGGCAGCGGAAAAGCGACCCAGGCAAAGCTTCTCGCATCTGCTCTCGCTGAAAAAGGCGAAAACGTCAAGGGAATAACCTTCCCCGACTATGAAAGCGACTCCTCTGCACTCGTGCGTATGTACCTCAAAGGCGAGTTCGGAAGCAAGCCCGGCGATGTCAACGCCTACGCAGCCTCCGCATTCTACGCCGTTGACAGATACGCAAGCTATAAAAAAGACTGGGGCGGACTTTATAACGAAGGCGGAATCATCGTCGCCGACAGATACGCTACCTCAAACGGTATCCACCAGTGTTCCAAGCTCGATGAGAGCCTCTGGGACGAGTATCTTCGCTGGCTGGACGATTTCGAGTACACTAAACTCGGCATACCCGCACCCGATCTCGTGATTTACCTTAAAGCCGATACCGACATCAGCCAGAAGCTCATGACAGGCAGATATAACGGCGACGAAAGCAAAAAAGATATCCACGAGGGCGATATCGAGTACCTCAAACGCTCCCAGAAAGCCGCCGCCTATTGTGCCGAAAAGCTCGGCTGGAAAACCGTAGAGTGCGTCCGTGACGGTCAGATGCGCTCTATCGAAGATATCCACAGCGAAATAATGACACTGATCAAGTGATTTGTTGGGGAAAACTCTTTTGGAAGAAGCACAAAATGGAGAAGTCGAAATCGACTTCTCCATTTTTTAGAGTAACCGTGGTAACGGTTACTCTGTTCCCCTCCGAGAATATCCTTTGGATATTCTCGTGACCGCCCGTAAGGGCGGTTAACCCCTTTCAGAAACCTTTTATAGATTTTCGGCGGTTGGGAGCTTTGCTCCCGACCGCCGAAAATGTGTAAGAGTCCTAAGAGAGTCAAAAAGAAACGCTTATTCAGAAGAACCGCCCTCAGCAAAACACCCGAACACGCCATTTTTGCCTTTAATAGTCAAAATATACAACAGAAACTCCTGCGCAAATAGATGTATTGTCAAGATGCACAAAACACGGTATGAAAATTTGTGAAAGAATTTACTACGAAATTGTGTACAAATTCCTTGAAATGTGGTATAATACTCTTACAGCAACCGGTCAGGTGCGGAAAGGAGCTTGCTTGTATGGATTCTGTTATCACTATCAGCCGAGAATTCGGCAGCGGCGGACGGGAAATAGGCAAGAGGCTTTCCGAAAAGCTGGGTATACCCTTCTACGATAAGGAACTGCTTGAGATAGCTTCAAAAGAAAGCGGCATCTGCCGTGAGCTTTTTGACCGCAACGACGAAGCATACACCAACAGCTTCCTTTATTCGCTCGTTGTCGGCAACTATCCCGTTTCAGCTGACGGACATATTGAACTGGAAATGCCGATAAACCAGCGTATTTTCCTTGCTCAGTTCGATACGATAAAGAGCATTGCCGCAAAAGGACCCTGCGTTATCGTAGGGCGCTGTGCGGACTATGTTCTCCGAAACGAGAAGAACGTCATCAATTTCTTTATCACCGGCAATACCGCCGAAAAGAAAAGGCGTATCCTTGAGCGTTACGACATCGAAAAGAACAAGGTCGAGGACTTTATAAAGAAGACCGACAAGCGCCGTGCGTCCTATTACAATTATTATACGGACATGAAATGGGGCGAAGCAAAGAACTTTGATCTTTGCATAAACACCTCAAAAACGGGCATTGAAGGCGCTATCGAACTGATGATGGATTACATCCGCATCAAAGAGTCCTCTATTAAGATCGACTGATTCCATTTTTAATTCATTTTACTTTCCTTACTACGAAACAGGTCAACTTCGGTTGACCTGTTTTCGTTTTAACTCGGTTTAGAATTTCAAAACTTTCGTTCATATCCAGCGTATCTGCGCCACTTTTGGAATTAGTATAAAGCAACAATTCCTCTCGTAAGGTTTAGAAAACTAAACGAAAACGGTTCTTTCGGAGCATTTGACTTATACTGTAAATTTTCTAAAAAAATAGTGCCGAAATGTATGTAATTTTGCCCCAAAAACATGCATATCTTTTATGAAATTCGTAGAAATTAAAAAACCTACAAATTTAGTATGTCGGAAGGGTTTGCGAAACTTTCGCTATAAATATGGTTTTCGTTTTGATAACTAAACCCACGATTTTGAAATATACGGATTTGTATTGTGCAAAGCGCACTAAAACGAGCTTTGCGTATGCACAAAAATCACAAAATTTAAACCCAAGGTGAACACCCTGCGAAAACGGCTTTTCGTAAGGTCCGAAAAGCTTGCTTAACGTGTAAATTTGGGGATTTCGCTTGCTTTTTAAATAGTATTGTTGTATAATCAAAACATGGCATATGGGGTGTGTCTGCTCCGTTGTGCCATGTTTTATGTATTTGCTATTTTATAATAATACAGCTATGGCAAAAAAATTTTGAGGAGGTTATTTTATGTCAGAAAAAACCCTGAACGAATTTAAGGGTACTGCCGAGCAGGAAGCTGCGCTGAAGGAAGTCATCGCAAACCACCATGACCAGCCGGGCGGACTTATGCCTGTTCTTCAGGAGGCACAGGGCATCTACGGATACCTGCCGCTTGAGGTGCAGAACATGGTCGCAGACGGACTGGGCATCTCCCTGTCGGAAGTTTACGGAGTAGCAACATTCTACTCTCAGTTCTCGCTTACACCAAAGGGTAAGCACAAGATCAGCGTTTGTCTCGGAACAGCTTGCTATGTAAAAGGCTCAGCTAAGATCCTTGAGGCAGTTGAGACACAGCTCGGTATCAAGAGCGGTGAGTGTACCGCAGACGGACTGTTCTCCATCGATTCATGCAGATGCGTAGGCGCATGCGGACTTGCACCTGTAATGACCATTGACGAGGAAGTTTACGGCAGACTCGTTCCGGATCAGGTTGCAAAGATCCTTGAATCTTACAAAGAAGGAGGCGCTGAGTAATAATGACCATTAACGAACTTAATCAGATAAGAGATTCCAAAGCGGATCTTATAAAGGTAAGACGTATCGTAGCCGAAGAGGCTGCAAAGCTTGCCGAAAAGACAGGCTACCGCAAGCAGGTGCTTGTATGCGGCGGTACAGGCTGTCAGTCATCAGGAAGCAAGAAGGTGCTTGAAGCTCTCGAAGACGAGCTCAAAGTACAGGGCATCGACAGCGAGATACTCGTTGTAAGAACAGGCTGCTTCGGTCTTTGTTCACTCGGCCCTATCATGATAGTTTATCCTGAGGGCACATTCTACGCTCAGGCTACCCCTGATGGCGTAAGAAGAGTTGTAAAAGAACACCTCAAAGAGGGCAATGTCTGCAAGGATCTGCTCTATAAAGAGACAGTTCATGAGGACGGCTCTATCATCTCCCTGGCAGAAACAAACTTCTATAAGAAGCAGAAGAGAATCGCTCTGCGTAACTGCGGAGTTATCGACCCTGAAAATATAGATGAGTATATCGGTACAAACGGATATGAGGCCCTCTATAAGGCTCTCACCTCAATGTCTCAGGACGACGTTATCAAGGAAGTCCTTGATTCCGGCATCAGAGGCAGAGGCGGCGCAGGCTTCCCGACAGGAAGAAAGTGGATGTTCGCCAAGGCTTCTCAGGGCGATGTAAAGTATGTCGCTTGTAACGCCGACGAGGGCGACCCGGGCGCATTCATGGACAGATCTATCCTTGAGGGTGACCCACACGCTATCATCGAGGCTATGGCTATCGCTGCTTACGCTATCGGCGCTCATCAGGGCTTCGTTTATGTCCGTGCAGAGTACCCTGTTGCCGTTCACAGACTCACCGTAGCTTTGAATCAGGCAAGAGAAAAAGGACTCCTCGGCAAGGACATCTTCGGCACAGGCTTTGATTTTGACATCGAGATCAGACTCGGCGCAGGCGCATTCGTTTGCGGTGAGGAAACAGCTCTTATGACCTCTATCGAAGGCCACAGAGGTGAGCCTCGTCCACGTCCTCCGTTCCCTGCTGTTAAGGGTCTGTTCGGCAAGCCGACAGTTCTCAATAACGTTGAAACACTCGCAAATATCGCTCAGATCATCCGTAAGGGCGCTGCATGGTACGCTTCTATGGGTACCGAAGGCTCAAAGGGTACTAAGGTATTCGCTCTCGGCGGAAAGATCACAAACGTAGGTCTCGTTGAAGTTCCAATGGGTACTACCCTGCGTGAAGTAGTTGAGGAGATCGGCGGCGGTATCCCGAACGGAAAGAAGTTCAAGGCTGCCCAGACAGGCGGTCCTTCAGGCGGATGTATCCCAGCTAAGTATATAGATACTCCTATCGACTACGATAACCTCGTAGCTCTCGGCTCAATGATGGGTTCAGGCGGACTTATCGTTATGGACGAGGATACCTGTATGGTCGACATCTCCAAGTTCTACCTCGAGTTCACCGTTGACGAGTCATGCGGTAAGTGTACTCCGTGCCGTGTAGGTACAAAGAGACTGCTGCAGATCCTCGAAAAGATCACATCAGGCAAGGGCGAGATGGAAGACATCGATAAGCTCGAAGAGCTTGCTAACCATATGAAGAGCTCATCACTCTGCGCTCTGGGTCAGTCTGCTCCGAACCCTGTTCTTTCTACACTCAAATCGTTCAGAGATGAGTATGAAGCTCACATCAAGGACAAGAAGTGCCCTGCTGGTGTCTGCAAGAGCCTGCTCAGCTTTGAGATCGAGAAGGAAAAGTGCATCGGCTGCGGTCTTTGCGCAAGAAACTGCCCTGTTTCCGCTATCAGCAAGACAGATTATACAGCACCTGGCAAGAAGCTGCCTGCAATGGCAATAGACCAGAGCAAGTGTATCAAGTGCGGCGTATGTATGTCTAACTGTAAGTTCGGCGCAGTCATCAAGAAGTAGAGGAGGATTATTTAATGGAAAACGTACAGATGGTACATCTTAAAATAAACGGCATTGCTGCTGAAGTTCCTGCCGGCTCTACTATCCTGCAGGCTGCAAAGAGCGTGGGCGTAGAGATCCCGACACTGTGCTACCTCAAAGACGTTAACTGCATCGGCGCTTGCCGTATCTGCGTTGTTGAGGCAACAGGCGCAAGAGGTCTCGTAGCTGCATGCGTTTACCCTGTTGCTGAGGGTATGGAGGTACAGACCAACACACCAAAGGTAAGAGCTTCAAGAAAAACAACTATCGAGCTGCTTCTTTCAAACCATAAGAAGAAGTGCCTCTCATGTGTAAGAAATAACAACTGCGAGCTTCAGAAGCTTGCTATCGACTATAATGTTGATGAGGACAGATTCCCCGGCGAAGGCGATCCTGAGTATGACCTCGATACCTCATCACCATACCTCATCAGAGATAACAACAAGTGCGTTAAGTGCATGAGATGTATCGCTGCCTGCAAGGACGTTCAGAGCGTTTCAGTTATCGGCAAGATCGACAGAGGTTTCAAGACCCGTGTTGACTGTGCTTTCGATAAGACCCTCATGGAGTCCCCATGCGTAGGCTGCGGTCAGTGTATCGTTGCTTGTCCTGTCGGCGCTCTTCGTGAAAAGAGCAACGAGGACGCTGTATGGAGCGCACTCGCAGATCCCGAGAAGAAGGTCGTATTCTTCACAGCTCCTGCTGTAAGAGCTACCCTCGGTGAAGCTTTCGATATGCCTATGGGCACAAACGTTGAAGGCAAAATGGCTGCCGCTATCAGAAGGCTCGGCGCAGACAGCGTGTTCGATATGAACGTTACCGCTGACCTCACTATCATGGAGGAAGCTAACGAGCTTATCGAGCGTATCAAGGGCGGAAAAACACTGCCTATGTTCACATCATGCTGCCCTGGCTGGATCAAGTTCTGCGAGCACTATTACCCAGAGTTCCTCGATCATCTGTCTACCTGCAAATCACCACAGCAGATGTTCGGCGCTGTTCTCAAGAGCTACTACTGCGAGAAGAACGGCATAGATCCTAAGAACCTGTTCGTTGTCAGCGTTATCCCTTGCACAGCTAAGAAGTTCGAGGTAACAAGACAGGAGCAGAGAACAAGCGACTTTGATGACGTTGATGTTGCTCTCACAACTCGTGAGCTTGGCAGAATGATCAAGTCCGCAGGTATCGACTTCGTTGACCTTGAGGACGAGAAGTTCGACCAGCCATTCGAGACAGCAACAGGCGCAGGCGTTATCTTCGGCGCAACAGGCGGTGTTATGGAAGCTGCTCTCAGAACAGCAGCTGCTACACTCGACGGCACATGCAAGGCTGTTGAGTTCAAGGAAGTTCGTGGCACACAGGGCATCAAGGAAGCTACCTATAAGGTAGGCGGAGTTGAGCTTAATGTTGCCGTTGCTTCGGGTCTTGCTAACGCAAGAAAGATCGTTGAGCAGGTAAAGAGCGGCGAGAAGAATTATCACTTCGTTGAGATAATGGCTTGCCCGGGCGGCTGCATCAATGGCGGCGGACAGCCTGTAACAAGCGACAGCGTCCGCAACTATAAGGACTTCAAGGCTATCAGAGCTTCCGCACTGTACAGCGCAGATGAAGCAAACGTGCTGAGAAAGTCCCACGAAAGCCCAGTAATGAAGCTTCTGTACGACGAGTACTTCGAGGCTCCAGGCAAGGAGAAGGCTCACCACCTGCTGCATACAACTTATGTTCAGCGCGGTAAGTAAACCTCTTTGATACTAAGCTTAAAAGCTGTCCGATCCGTTCGGGCAGCTTTTTTGATATAAAAATACTGCCGTTTTTAGTAATTGTGACAAATCAGACGAAATTTGTTGAACAAACACTTGACTTTATATCGAAAATCAGTATAATTATCATTAGTAATGTGTATATTTTTTAATGACATTGGCTAAAAAAGTCACGGTGACATCAAGGAGAGAACACATTGGGAATATTTAAAGTACTGGGTCTGATAGTGCTGGCAGTCTTCGCTATCGCTCTTATCATTGCGATCTGTATCTTCTTCTACGCAAGAAGAGGTCTCAAGCGAATGGCAAGAGAAATGTACGGCACCGACAATATCATAGATGCCCTCAACCAAAGCCAGAGATCAGCTGCGGATGAGCATAAATCTATCAACTCAATGACCAAGACCTACCTCCCTCAGATAATGAGAGACTTCCCCGAATTCAGCTATGAACAGTTCAAGGTCAAGGCTGAACAGGCTCTGCTTGCAGCACTGGCTGCTATCTCAAACGATAATACAGAGCTTATGAAGGACGCAAGTGAGGAGTTCAAAACAAAAGTCAGGTCATTTATCGAGATGAATATCGCAAATGAGTATGACGAGGACTACTCTGACTGCATCATTCATCAGACCGAGATCAATTCGTATACCAAACGAGCAGGTATTTGCAGGATCATGCTGCAAAGCTCTCTTGAATATTACCATACGGTCAAAAGAAAGTCCGACGGAAAGGTCATCAAGGGTGACCCGAACAGAAAAGCACAGGAAAAGTATAATATAGAACTTATCTATGTGCAGGACAAGACCAAAATGGAAAAGATCGGACACGGCAACGACTCTATCGGAAGCCATTGCCCGAACTGCGGCGCACCTGTAACGGTGCTGGGAGCAAAGCATTGTGAGTACTGCGGATCAGCACTTATGCAGATCAATGTACTTGTTTGGTCAATCAATAACTTCACAAAAGTATAGGAGGACTAATTTATGGGACTTATTAAGGCACTCGTAGGATCAGTCGGCGGCGGACTCGCCGATACCTGGCTTGAAGTCATCGAGCCTGCAAACATGGGCGAACATACCGTTTGTACACCGGGCGTCCAGGTAAGAAAGGGAGAGAGATCTTCCAATACCAAGGGAACTACCGATGTTATCTCCAACGGTTCTATCATCCACGTTTACGATAACCAGGCAATGCTTCTCGTAGACGGCGGTAAAATGGTAGGCTATACCGATGAACCGGGCTACTATAAAGTAGATAACTCCGCCCAGCCATCAATATTCAGCGGCCAGGGAGAGATAGGAAAATCTATCAAGGAAACATTCGCACGTTTTAAATACGGCGGAAGCAACCCGACCACACAGAAGGTATTCTTCATCAACCTTCAGGAGATCAAAGGCAACAGATTCGGTACAAGAAACCCTGTAAACTACTTCGACTCATTCTATAACGCTGAGCTTGAGATCAGAGCTAACGGTACATATTCAATAAAGATTGTTGACCCGATCCTGTTCTATCAGAACGTTGTTCCGAGAAATCAGTCTCAGGTAGAGTTCGATTCTATCAGCGAGCAGTTCCTCGATGAGTTCCTCGAGGCTTTCGGCTCAGCTCTCAACCAGATGTCTGCCGACGGCGAAAGAATCTCTTTCGTAAGAAGCAAGGCTGTTGAGCTTGGTAAATATATGACCACTATCCTCGATGAAGAGTGGACACAGAACCGTGGTATGATAATCCAGAGGGCTGCCGTTGGCGATATGTCATACAGCGAAGAGTCCAAGAAGCTTATCAATATGCGTAACCAGGGTGCTATGCTCCAGGATGCAACAGTTCGTGAGGGTTACCTCCAGGGCGCTGTTGCAAGAGGTCTTGAAGCAGCAGGCTCAAATCCGAACGGCGCTATGAATGCCTTCATGGGCATGGGCATGGGCGGAAATATGGCAGGCGGCATCGCAGGCGGTTTCAGCCAGAATAACGCAATGGCTATGCAGCAGCAACAGCTCCAGCAGCAACAGCAGATGCAGCAGCAACAGCTGGCACAGCAGCAGGCTGCTCAGCAGGCCGCACAGCAGGCAGGCTGGACCTGTCCTGAGTGTAACCAGGGCGGAAATAACGGAAACTTCTGCTCAGGCTGCGGTAAGCCAAAGCCTGCTCCAAAGCCGGAAGGCTGGACTTGCCCTGAGTGCAACCAGGCAGGCAACACAGGCAACTTCTGCTCAGGCTGCGGCAAGCCTAAGCCGGCAGCAGACGGCGGTAAGTGGACCTGCTCCTGCGGACAGGAAAATGACGGCAAGTTCTGCGGAAACTGCGGAAATCCAAAGCCATAAGCAAATAACAAATAGTCAGATATTTCCCCTGCACAACACAGGGGAAATATTTTGATAAAACAGCAAGGGGAAATTGATATGCCGGTACTGGAATATAAATGTCCTAACTGCGGCGGAGGACTTGAGCTGAACCCTGCAAACCAGAAAATGAAATGTCCGTTCTGTCTGAGCGAGTTTGAACAGGCTGAGATAGAAAGACTGTTTGCTGAACAGGAAAAGAACAAGTTCAATACCGACGGCGCAGAGGAAGAAGAAAAAGCAAGAAAAGATGCCGAATTTACAGGCTCGACCAATATATACAGATGCCAGAGCTGCGGCGCAGAGATCATGGCTGACGAAACCACCGCCGCTACCTTCTGCCTGTATTGCCATAACCCTGTTGTGCTTTCGGCAAGATGTTCAGGCGATCTCCGCCCGAGCAGACTTATCCCGTTTATGACCACAAAGGATCAGGCGACCTCGAATTATCAGGCATGGTGCGGAAAGAAATGGTTCGTTCCAAAAGAGTTCAAGGCTGTCACCACAGCTGAGAAGATCAGCGGTGTGTATATACCTTTCTGGCTCGCAGACTGTACGGTAAACGGCCGTGTCCATGCCGAAGGTAAAAAGATAAGAACATGGACCAGCGGAAATTACAGATATACCGAGGAAAGAATATTCGATGTAAACCGTCAGGCAGACGGAGTGTTCCACGGTATCCCCGCAGACGGTTCGAGCAAAGCAGAAGACGGTCTTATGGACGCCCTTGAGCCGTTTGATTATTCAAACCTCAAAGAGTTCTCAATGAACTATCTCTCAGGCTTCATCGCAGAGAAATATGACGTTGACAGAAAAGATGTCTTCCCAAGGATAAAGGCAAGAGTCGATGAGAATACAGAAGCTCTCATCAGAAACTCAATGCAGTACGACAGAGTCAATATCCTTGATAAAAATATCGTCATCGAAAAGACCGACTGGGAATATGTTATGATGCCTGTCTGGTTTTTGACCTATAAGTTCAACGATAAAGACTACTATTTCGCAATGAACGGCGAAACAGGAAAAGTAACGGGAATCCTGCCGCTGAGCAAGAAAAAACTATTCTGGGCAAGCTGCCTCGTTGGAATGATAGGATTCATTCTCGGCGTAATAGGAGGTGGCATATTCCTATGATGAAGATATTCAAAAAGCTTTCCGCTTTCATCTGCGCAGGTGCGCTTGCCTGCACAGCATTCGCATTCAGCGCCTTTGCAGATACAAACAGATGTATAGTTGAAGATAACGCTATTACCGAATCTGAAGCTAACGAGTGCGATAAGCTGCTTGAAGAAGCGACCAAGGATAAGGGCATCGAGTTTTCAGCGGTGTTCATGAACCAGCCTGGCTTGACCGATTCACAGGTAAGGAGCCTTGCAAGCAGTTTCAGCAGCAAGCTTGGAAACAGCGTAGTAATGATCGTAAACTACGGCACAAACTATGCCGTTGTCGATGCAAACGGCAAATGCACCGATAAGCTCACCAATGATAAATGCACAAAGATATTTGATAAATACCTCAAATCCGAACTGAAGGACAAGGATAACGTCGGTGCGGTCAAAGCATTTATCAAGGGCGTTAAAAGATATACCGCATTCATTACCATCGGTATGATAATCTGCGGTTTAGTCGGATTCCTCATCTTCTTTATGATCATGTATTTCTCGGTAAAAGCAAAATACAAGTTCCACGAGAAGCCGAATACCAGCAACTACCTCGAAGGCGGTGCGCTCAATTTCAGCGTAATGGAAGACGTTTTTGTTACCGAGCATACCTCCAGGACCGCTATCAGCTCAGGTTCAAGCGGCGGTGGCGGCGGCAGCGGTCACAGCAGCGGCGGCGGTCACTTCTGATCTGACTTTTAAAGGACGTTTAGGCGGGTCTATCCCGTCCTTGCGTCCTTTTTTCTTGACAAAATTCCACCCGTGTGATAATATAAACTATCATCAGAACAGAGGAGAGATCCGAATGATAAAAATAAAAAAGCACCTGCTTGCAGGTCTGCTCGGTCTGGCGCTCACCCTTTGCTCCTGCAGCGACAGCAGCTCGGAAATAACAAACCGCTCATCAGTAAGCACAAAAGCATCAACGACCACAGCTGCATCTGTTTCACCTTCACCCGAAACAACAACTTCCGCCACCGAGGCCCAGACAACACCATCTTCTGCTGAAACAACGACCTCCGCCGCCGAAACAACAACGGCATCATCTTCTTCGCCCGACTCCTCCACGCCCGACAGCGTCCCCCAAGGCATTCCGATGTGGGAAGGCACAGCGCCTAACGGAAATAAAATAACCTTCCTTGGCACTATGCACGCCGCAAAATCCGATCTCTACCCTATCCCCGAAAAAGTATCCGTACCCTTCGATCAAGCTGAGATCGTTGCCTTTGAATGTGATACCGAGACGGAAAAGAGCGAACAGTACCAGTTTGAACTCCAGCGCAAAGCGCTGCTCAATGACGGCACAACTCTCGCCGATCACCTTTCCCCTGAATCCTATCAGATACTTATCAGCCACCTCACCGAGCTTGATGTCTCAGGCGAACAGATCGACCGTTACAGACCCTGGGCTGCCTATGAAACACTGACATCTCTTTGGGTGTCGCACAGCACTACCAGCTATGATAACGGCATAGACTACTACCTGATGCGAAAGACAAGATCCGAAGGCAAAACGCTTCACGAACTTGAAAGCACACAAGCTCAGCTTGATGTCTTGTCAAGCCAGCCCGATAAGGCATACGACGCACTTATAAAGCTGACTAAGGATCAGACCCGGAAAGCTTATAACGAGGATAATGAAAAGCTCTATAACAGCTGGCTCACAGGAGACATCGGGCAAATGGAGTCAATGTCCGTGCTGCCGTCAGACGACCAGTTCCTCGCAGCAGGTCTCACCGACGAAGAGATCACCCTTGTCAGAAGCCGAAATAAAATGCTGGTCGATGACCGTAACGTCACTATGGCAAACGGCATAAAGGAGCTTTTCAAAAGCGGCAGAAAAACAATGGTCTGCATCGGCTGCGCCCACTTCTACGGCACAAACAGCATCATCTCCCTGCTGGAAAAAGAGGGCTATACTTTCAAAAGAATATGATAACAAAAATGTCCCTCTCCTTTTCGGCGAGGGATATTTCAGTTTTTCAGAAAATAAGTTAAGCTGCCTCTGTGGGTATTCTCTCAGGAAGTCCCCCGAAGACAGCTTAACTTGTTTTCCTGAGGAATTCTAAATATTCTTCCTCAGGCATCGGCTTTGCGTAGTAATAGCCCTGAATAAAATCGCAGCCCTTATCTATCAGCCATTGTGCCGTCTCGGCAGTTTCAACGCCCTCCGCAACTATCTCCAAACCGATAGATTTTATCATTCTTATCGTATCTGAAAGCACCGCACGGGTCTTATCGTTTGAAAGCTCTCTGATAAGGCTTCTGTCTATCTTTATTATCTTTATCGGCTCGCTCATTATCCTTTGCAGGTTTGAATAGCCCGTTCCGTAATCGTCGATAGAAAATTCAATTCCTTCAGCGTGCAGCTGCGAGACCGTCCTGCTCAGCACATCGTCAAGTATCGCCGAAGCAGACTCCGTAAGCTCGAAATTCACTGCCTTGTTTGAAACGCCGTAGTATTCGAGCTTTCGCTTTATGTCCTCAACAAATCGGTCGTTCATGCACTGCATCGCCGAAATGTTTATCTCAATATACTCAACGCCGAATTGCTCGGTCTTGTGAATAAAATCGAACACGCTATCTATAACGAAATCGCCTATCTCGTAGATCGCACCGCTTTTTTCTGCCGCAGGGATAAAATCCGCAGGCGAGATAAAACCGACCTCCTCATCGTTAAGCCTTATAAGCGCCTCCGCCGTAACGAACTTGTTCTCCCTGACGCTGTATATCGGCTGATAGTACATTCTGAACCCGTGATTATTGATCGCTTTCCTGATGTAGCGGTCAATATCGAAACACATCTTTATCTTTTCCTGCTGAGTAAGCTCACCGTACACAAAAGCACCCGGCGCAGCGCTGCTCTTTTCAAACGAGTCGATAAAGTTGATAACGCTGTCAAACGACGGCATATCCTTTGGTATCGAAATGTCGCAAACAGAACATTCCAGCGAAAGATATATCTTTTCTATGTGTACCTCATCTGTCAGCGCATCGTATATCTCCTGAGCCATATCCTTTTCTGCGTATCTGCTGTCCACGCTTACCGCAACAAGCCCGTAGTTGAGGTAATAGATGCCGTATTCCGTACCTATGGGCAGGATATTCCTGACCTTTTCGCTTATCATGCCGACAAGCTCCTTCATGATCGAATCATGCATATTGATGCCGTAGAGCTGTATCAGCGAGCTGTCGCTGCCCACTTTTATCATATAGATATTATACTCTTTTTCCGAAAGGTAGATGTTTCCCATGTCTGTCCTGAACGCCGACAGCGTTTTTGCGCCGACCGCAGAATTAAGAGCCTCCTCAGGTCTTATAACAAATATCATCATCGTCATCACAGCGATGGAATATGCAAACATCTCAAGCATATGGTCAGGATAGATATACTGCATTATCACCGCAAGGAAAGTATACGGGTAGATGCTGAGGAATGCCATGATGCTTCGCTTGTCCAGCACTCCCCTGAACCTTTTGAGATACACGAAACTATGTAAAACATAGAATATACCTGTAATGTATGTCAGAAGGATAAGGTCTCCCCTGACGTATTCCCCGTCAACTATCTTATATACCGCATGTGTCCACGGGTTTGTCAGAACAGCGATTATGTTTACCGCATAAGGAAGGAAAAAAACAACCTTTGTATACTTATGCTGATTTATAAATTTATACCACGTTCCTGCGGCAAGCCCCATGAATATCGTAAACATAGGAAGAACAGAGGCGTGCAGTATAAAATATAAAAACGTTCCGCCTTCCCTGAGAACTCTTTTCATAAGAGGGTCTATCGTGTTCATCGGCGCAGACGATAATATATCACATAACGTGTTTGTAAGCAAAAGGACAACAAACATCGTAAAAGTCTTATGCACTATCCCCTTGTAAAGCTTGCGTATTATCATCGACACAAGCATCAGCGACAGCAGCAAAAATGAACAAACATCATACTGGTAAACGGTCACACCCTATCCCTCCTTTCTTCAAAGCTATACTTCCCGATAATAGCATTATACCATAAATAAGGCATTCAAGCAAGCTTCACCACACAAGTTTGCCGATTTATACCATTAAAGTACGGAATTGTTGTGTAGATTGCACAAGAATTTGTTCCCGTTAATAACAAAATGTTGAATTTTACAGAGACTGATAAAATTTGTTGACATAAAAGCCCGAAAAGAGTATAATCAAGAAAACGATACTAAGGAGATAATAGTATTATGGATATAAAAAAATGCTATGAGACTTTCGGCGGTGATTATAATGACGCAGTATCCAGACTGATGAGCGCTGAAAGGGTTGAAAGATTCGTCAGAAAATTCATAGAGCTTGACGACTGCGGAAAAATGCTTGCCGCCCTGGAACAAGACGACTATAAAACTGCTTTCCTCAAAGCCCACGACCTCAAAGGCACCAGCTCCAATCTTGGCTTCACCGACCTTTACAGATCAAGCTTTGAGCTTTGCGAAGCGCTCAGGAACGGCAAACCGCAGGTCGATATTACCGATATGGTAAAACAAGTTGCAACAGACTGCGGCAGGATAAAGCAGGCGGTCAGCCAGGCGGACTGACCATCAAGGAGGCTATCAATGGCAGCTCTTACTCATCTTCACTTAGACGAACACGGAACATATATGAACTCAGGATTTGACTACGTGTATAACTGCGACGGCGGAAAAGCAAGCATCACCGTCCGCATCGACGGCGTGAGCGAAGAGGACGCATTGACACTCGATGTCGATGACGATTTTTCCCGCCGTATCGAAGCGATAATCGAACAGTATAAGCTCTTAAAGTGGGATGGCTTCCACAAAAGCGATAAGGACGTTCTTGACGGCAGCGGCTTCGGCTTTTCCGCAAAATTTGAAGACGGCACCCACATCTCCGCAGGCGGCTATGAAAGGTACCCAAAGAATTATGCCGATGTAAAAGGCGCTCTCGATGAGCTTTTCCTGACAAAATATGAGCAGGTGCGCCCCAACAGAAAAAAAGTCATGACCGCTTATTTCGAACAGGTCATACTCAAAGACAACACCCGCCTCGAAAAGCAGGAAATAAGCTACCCGTACATATCAAAGGGCGGAAATATGTTCAGCCTCGGCAAGTGCGAGTGTAAGGGCGGCGCAGCGTGGTTCCCCGTGTATACCCATGAAAACGAACCGCCGTATATGCTCGTTATCTATCTCAAAGATACCGACGATAAATGGGTGCTATCCTGCGAGATGTACCATATCAGCGAAAAAGGCGAGGTAACGCTGTGGGGCGAAGCGGAGATAGACCCCTGCTTTTTCAGCTCCGATAAGATCTACGGGTATATCTTCACCCATTGGAACGGCGAGCAGCTCCAGCTCGGCGCCTTCACGCAAAGAGGCTATACCGCCGCAGGAAAAGACTCCAAGTTCTATATCGACCTGTATGATATAAATGACCACCTCAAACCGCTTGCGAATGAAATGGTCGAAGGACCGACACGCAATAAGGAATGGTGGACAAAGGACAAGATAGCGAATTTCATCGAAGTCGCTGAAAAGTTCGGTTTCAGGCAGTCCATGCAGTATTGGGAGCAGATGCCTAATGACCCCGTCTTTGCGAGCGGACTCAAGGACAATACCAACCACCGTTTCAGCTTTTCCGTTACCAATAACCACAACAGAGATTTTTATAATACGCTTATCAATACTCCCGAAGGACAACCCGTCGCCGAGTACCGTGTAACAGGCAAACTATACCTATAATAAATCAGAATTTGTGCTAGCGCGCACGGCGCTTGTCCGTCGCATATTCGTTTGTGGTGGCAGAGACCTTTGTGCTGCTCCGGGCTTTCACTTTGTTGAAGTGATAAGTCCGTAATAAC
>CAMZIK010000028.1 GCA_947307175.1 uncultured Clostridia bacterium | reverse complement strand
TGCCCTCGACCCGCCACCTTTTTTTACGAGAAAAAGGTGGACGAAAAAACCTGTTATTACGGACTTATCACTTCAACAAAGTGAAAGCCCGGAGCAGCACAAAGGTCGCTGCCAGCACAAACTGTTATGCGACGGACAAGCGCGCCGCCGCCGCGGTAAATTCTGATTTATACTATGAGGTAGGCACGGCAGGGTGCGCCGTCGCAGCCGCCGAGGCAAAGGGGAGCGGCGCTGAGGAAACAGCGTCCTTCGGGTGCTTTATCGAGCACGATACCTTCGAGCAGGACTATCTCTGCGCCGAGAAGGATATCATGGACTCTTTTCGGGGCATTCTCAGGTCCGACGGTCTGGCTCTCGTTGCCGACAAGGAGCAGACCCGAATCGGCAAAGACCTGTGCTGCCTGCTCGGTGACGGTGGCTTTGCCTTTGATGAGTATGCGTTTGGCTGCGCCTGCTTCCGCTGCTTTATGCATTATCAGCTGTGCGTCCTTTTCGGTGACATCGCCTGTGTGCTGTGCAACGAAGCAGTCTCCGACAAAGGCTTCAAGACCGACCTTGTCTATCGTTTTGCCGTTGTTTATAAAATGGAACGGGGCATCGACATGAGTTCCGTTATGGGCGCACATGGAGAAGCCCGTGAGGTTGCAGACGTCGCCGTTTTCTATGCTCATGACTCTATCCATGACTGGCTGAGGATCGCCGGGGAAAACATTGCAGGAGAAGACCTCCTGAGAAATATCTATCAGCATTTTTATTCTCCTTTAATCTGTGGTTTATATGCCGAGAAGCTGCTGTACGGCGGAGCGCTTTTCATACAGGACGCAGCCGCCTTTATGGTCATCATTGAGCAGACCGCCCTCACGCAGACCTCTGAACAGGTCTGAGCTGAGCGCCTGACGCAGAGAGGTATCCTTTACGTTTATATCCGAATACGGTGAGAACGGGCAGGGCTCTGCGCCGCCGTGAGAATTGATATGGAAAAAGCCTCTGCCTGCGGCAAGGCAGCCGCCTGAGCTTTTTTCATCTCCGGGGAAGGAAACAAACACCATTTCGGGCATCTGCTCTCTGAGGCGAGCTGTTTCATTGGCGAGATACTCACGCTGTTCGTCGCCGACGGCGAGATGCTGAGAGCCTTCGTTGACGGGAACGAACTCGACGAATATGACGGCTTTGCAGCCGAGCTTTGAGAGCTTTTGAAGAAAAGCATCGGACGAGACTTTTTCGATGTTTTCTGTGGTGACGGTTATAGAAACGCCGAAGATAACGCCTTTTTTATGCAGGGTCTGCATATTGGAGATGAGCTTATCGTAGACGCCTTCGCCTCGTCTTGAATCGGTCTGCTCTTTCTCGCCTTCGATGCTCATAATGGGAACGAGGTTGCGGCATTTATCAAAGAGCTTTATGTATTTGTCGTCAAGGAAAGTGCCGTTGGTGAAGATGGGAAAGAGGATCTCTTTATTCTTGGCGGCGGTCTCGATGACATCTCTGCGCAGCAGCGGCTCTCCGCCTGCGAGGAGGATAAAGCTGATGCCAAGGCTGCTGGCTTCATCAAATATTTTCTGCCACTGCTCGCTTGTGAGCTGGCAGGTCGGTGCGTTATCGTTTGTTGCATCATTGCAGCGGGAATAGCAGCCTGCACAGTGCAGGTTGCATTTGCTGGTTATGCTTGCGATGAGAAACGGCGGGATATGCTCTCCCTGCTGTTCGAGCTTTTTGCGCTTTGCGGAGGCTCTTTTCGCACTTGCTGCAAACTTTGCCATAAAGATGCTTTCGGCAGGGTTTTTAAGCGTTGCCCTGACTGCTTCGGAAACAAGCTTTTCAACGCCGTTTGCAAGGTACTGCTGTATATCAAATTCTTTATTTGATTTTTCCATTATATTTCTCCTTATCAGATATAATCTTTTATCCCCTTTGCCCATATTTTCATCATGGCTTTCTGCGGCATCAGCTTGCTCAGAAGATGCTCATACTTCACGAACAGCTTGCAGACGGACATATCCTTTCCTTTGGCAGAATCCCTCATTGCCTGTGCTGCGACACGGCTTGCAGTGGTCATGCCTGGATATTTTATCTTCTTTCCGTTTTTCTCTTTTACGAGCATATCGGTATCTATCCAGCCCGGACACACGGCGGTACAGCTTATGCCCTTTTCTTTCAGCTCAAAGGCGAGCGAACGGGAAAACGAGCGCACAAATACCTTGCTTGCGGAATATATGCTGATATAAGGATTCGGCTGGAAGGACGATGCGGAGGAGATATTGAGTATGCGTGCGCCCTTGGACATGAACGGTATCGCATAGCTGCACAGCAGGCAGACCGATTTGCAGTTGAGGTCTATGGTTTTAGCTACCTCGTTTGCGGAAAAACTGCTGAATGCGCCCATTTGTCCCATACCTGCGTTGTTTATCAGAAGTCTGACATCGGGGCGCTCGGTCTCAAGCAGCTTTGCTATTTCAGATAAGCCTTTTTCGCTGCTCAGATCGCACTGGACGGGGCGTATCTTTGCTCCGTATCTTTTTTTGAGCAGACTGAGCTTTTCGGCGTTTCTGCCTACTGCCCATATCTCGTCGATGTTTTCTTTTCTTGCTCTTTTTACGAACTCCTGTCCGAGCCCGCCTGTTGCTCCTGTGATTATTGCTGTCTTTTTCATTTTGTTTTTCTCCTTTTTCTATTCCTGCTTTTATGCAGTTTTTTTCATTATAGCCTGTCGGAAATGGTTTGTCAAGGCAGGTCGGGGAGCGCCGATCTTTGATGAAAAAAAGTGAAAATGTAAATTAAAAGTTAATGTTTGAGGTTTGCTCTTGACAAAGCGGTAACAAGTTACTATAATATAGGCAGTAACTTGTTACTGTGATAACTGAGGAGGAATTTGAGATGAGAATGGACGAGATGTTCGGCAGCTTCGGAACGGACACGGAAAACCAGCTGAAAGCGATCTTTGCAAGTGTTTTTGTGATGCAGAACCGTATGCAGACGGCTTGCGAAAAGCTTCAGACGCAGATCTCGATGAAGCAGTGGCTTTTGCTGGCGATGACGGTGAGCTGTCCTGAACCGAGGACGCTGACGAATGTGGGCGCTCTTATGGGGTGTTCAAGGCAGAACATAAAAAAGCTTGCTGCGGCGCTTGAACAAAAGGGCTTTGTGGAGCTGACGGCAGGCGGGAACAATTCGGTGCAGATAGAGCTGACGGAAAAAGCAGGGCAATACGCTGCGGAAATGGGGCAGCGGCACGCAAAGACGTTTGAGCTTTTGTTCTCGGAGTTTTCGCAGGAGGAGATAGGGCAGCTGTTCAGGCTGTATGCAAAGCTGTATGCGGGCATTGAAAAAGTAGAGAGATACGCAGAGGAGATATGAAAGATGAAAAGAACAAGGAGGAGAAAGCGTATGTATGTTGTGCTTGGTGTGATACTTGCTGTTGTCGGCTTGCTTATGGTATGGTTCAACATTTCATATTCGCCGCTGAAAAAGCAGTTCGAGAAAGACACAAAGAGACTGACAGCGGAAAACAAGCTTGAAACGGGCGGTGAGGTATTTACAGAAAAGGACTTTGAGCATCTGCCGTCAGTTATCCGAAGATATATAGAGAACAGCGGATACATCGGCAAGGAGAAGATGTCATATCTGAAGATGGAGTACCGTGATGTTGACTTCAGGACAGGGCAGAACGGCGCTAAACTGAAAATGGACTACACGCAGTATAATTTTGTGAAAGAGCCGTGCAGAATGGCGCTTGACGATGCGAGCATGTTTGGTGTACCGTTTCAGGGCTACGACTACTACGAGGACGGAAAGGGCGGAATGAAGGGCGTTATCGCTAAGCTCATCACGTTGTTTGACCAGACGGGTGAGGAGATGGACAAAGCCTGCCTTGTGACTTTCCTTGCGGAGAGCCTGTTCGTTCCTACGGTGCTTATGCAGGACTATGTGACATTTGAACAGACAGGGGAGTATGAGGTAAAGGGGACGATAACTTACAAGGGACAGACGGTAAGCGGCATCTTTAAATTCAACGAGCAGTACGAAATGGAGTCGTTCAGGACGCTGGACAGAAAAGACGACAAAACTCCGTGGACGGCGGTTTGCAGTGATTATGAGGTGTCTGAAAGCGGCATAAAAGTGCCGACGAAATTCAAGGCGGTATGGAATTACTCTGACGGAGATTTCGTATACTTTGACGGAAAGATAAGCAGCATAACATACGGATAGGCAGAAAAAGCCCGTGGACGATATTCTCGTTCACGGGCTTTAAAAATTGCTGTTCTGGCTGTATTATGTTTTGTCGGGTGAATCCTTTGGCGGTATGATGCTTTCAACCGTCTTATCTGCGATCACGCCTGTTCCGCCGAATGTTACGGTATAGGCTGCACCTGATCTTTTTGCATAGTCGGCTGCGGCTTCATAGTTCTTATCCGTTACGAGAAGTATCGGACACTTATAGAGCATAGCCAGAGGTGCTGAAACGAGTCCGTCGGGGAAGTTAAGACCGTAGGCAAGGGCAACGCTTGAAGGCTTTTCAAAATACTTTTCAGCGATGAGCTTTGAAGTTTCAAATCTTGTCTTGCCGCCGACACGCTCGACGTTCTTGACCAGAGTTTTGAGCTGAGTTTCAACGGTTTCGCTTACTGCGCCTGTTCCGCCGACGATAAGTGCATTTTCGGTGGAAAGAGTCTTGATGTAAGCTTCCTGTTCTGCTGTGAGCTTTTTGGCTGTGAGCAGTATCGGTTTTCCAGCTGCGGAGGCGGAGAGTGCATCGGCATAATCAAGACCTGATGCGATGATAAGTTCTTCGTCCGTGACTCCTGCTTCTTTGAGGATAGCGATGTTGGTCTGGTATCTGTTGTCGCCTGCGAGGCGCTTGACATTATACTGCTGCTCAAGGGGAGCATTGGAGGTGAGCTTTTTCTGGAAGCTGAAGCTTACTGCTGATTCGCCGCCGACGATATAGATCTGGGTGTTCTTATCGCAGTTTGCATGGATATAATCAAGGGCCTTGTCGGCTTCCTTTGAACTTGTGTTGGTAAGGATGATCGGCGCTCTCTTGGTCTTTGCGAGATACGATGCGGATAGAGCGTCTGCATAGGTCATGCCGTCTGCGATGATTATAGTTTTGAACTTTTCAAGACCGTTTTCTTTCTTGTACTGGTCGGCTGTCTTGCGGGCGGTCTCGTATCTGTCATCGCCCCAGAGTCTCATGCTTTCGGTAGGCTTGTTTGCAAGATAGACGATAGCCTGGAGAGAGTCCTTATATTTATAGGTCATTTCGAGATAGCCGTTATCGTTGAAGCGGAAATCTGCATCGCAGAACTCGGCTTTTCCGTCTTTGTAGCTTACAAGATAGAATTTGCCCTTATCCTCGACGTTCTCGTCTTCGTCAGGGAGAATGGTGAGTCTTACTTCGGTGCCTTCTTCAAGCTTGGTTTTTTCGATCTCGCCGAAGGTCTGCATTCTTATCGGTGTGCTTCCGAAATAGATCGCAAGATCAGGATCACGTCCCAAAATGACTGCGATAGCGTCTTTATCATCGGCTTTGACATCTTTTTCTTCATATACGCTGTAACTGAGCTGGTAGAAAACGTCATAGCCGTTCTTTACAAGGTCGATGTCGTTCTGGGTAGCGCCGAGCTGCTGCATTTTCTTATAGTCGCCGCCTCTGACTTCGGTGCTGAAATAGCGGAATGTTCCTGGGTCAACGTCCTTTTTCTCGGTGTAGTAGCTGTCAAGAGCTGTAAGCTCTTTGATATAACTTGATGATATGTGGTTTGTGATTATCTGCCCGATATTTCCGATAAGGGTCGCAGTGCTTTCAAAGCTTGTGGCGAGATCTTCCTTGATAGCGGGAGCAAAGACTCTTATAAGTGCGGGGATAGCCTGCTTTGTAAGCTCAAGGTCCTCTGCGGATATCTTATCCTTATACTCTGAAGCATCAAGGAAATCGGAAATAGTCTTTGGCAGAGCCTCCATTGTCTGCTTGTACTCGTCTGAATCCTGCGGATAGAGCAGTAAGGTTAAGACGGGCTGGAACAGAGGTGAAGTCACTCCGAAGCCTTTGAAGGAATCACCGAGGAAATTGATGATGGTGTAGTCGCTCTTGTCGGTGATGAGTCTGGTTATTGCTTTTGGGATAACGTCTTTTTCTGCATCGTAGGTCTCTCTGGAGATATTGTCGGAAAGCAGCTTTGAGAAATCGTCAAGGAATTTATCTGCGTCGATCGGATCGGCAGGAACTGTTTTTTTCTCACCCGTTTCTGTATCGGTAACGGTCTTTGTCTTATCCTCGATCTTGAAGCCGCCACCGACATTGATGATCTTGGGCTGGAAAGTTTGCTTTTCGCACGGGATAATATACTCTGTTCCTGTCCTTTCCATTCCCCAGCCTTTGAGCAGAAGTCTCGGGACACCGTCGTAAGGGTCGATAACATCGTGGATATTCTTATATCCGTTTGCAGAGGCGCTTGAACGGGGAGCTGCAAAGGTATAGTCATAAAGGTCGTTCTCGGTGATGCTGAAATCCTTAAGGTTTTCATTGATGAGCTTGCCAAGCTGATCGGCAACAGCACCGCCGCGGCTGTAGCCTGTTATCCAAAGCTTTGCGCCTTTGAGCTCGTGGTCTTTTTCATATTTGACGAGGCGGTCATATACTTTGGCTGCTGATTTGGAGAAGCCCTCTGCGTCGCCTTCTGAGCCAACAGTCAGGTTGCTCGCCCATTCTTCGCCATAGCGCATTCCGTTGATAACTACGGCGATGAGTTTTTTGCCGTCATCGGTGGTCTTGTTTGCGATCACTGTTCCGATGGTATCATAGGACTGAACCTGCAGATCATCGGACTGAATAGTTTTGGGGTCAAAGCCTGTATTTTTCAGTGTGTCATAAAGATTGCCGCTTAATTCCTTATTGTCAGATGCAAACGCAAGAGCAGCGGACATAGTTCTCAGATGCTCGTCCATTTCGGTGGACGGTCTTGTGAAATAGGCATCGCTGTAATAGAAATCTTCCCTGAGGTCACTGTCGGTCGCTTTATCATAATAAGTAAAGCTGCCCTTGTAGATCTTGTGTTCACCGTCGTGTGCAGACACGCTGGCAGGCAGCAGGGTGATAAACAGCGCTGCTGCGGCTGCAAATGCAGCCAGTCGTTTTCGTATGCTCATTGATCGTAGCTCCTTTCGTTTTTGAAATATAAGGTGGTTGTGGAAATGGTTTGGAACAGAAAAGAAATTAAATTTCTATTAACAAGTATAAACCAAAACGGCCGATATGTCAATAAGATTTTAATTTTTCATTGATATTATTTATACACAACTGGTTAATACAAACCTGCTGTTATCCGAAAAGGCTGTCGTGATAATCAAGCAGTTCTTTGAGAAGCGGCTGCATACCTTTGATCTCGCCTGCTTTTTTGGTATCTATGTTTATTCTTCTGCCGCTTTCGTATTTAAGATGCAGGGAGACGCTGTTTCCTTCAAGGTCGGGCTCGTCCTCATCAGGTCTTATGCCCATGCCGAAATAGCCTCTGCTGTGGCTGCCGAGGTCTCTTGCGGTGCGGTCATAGCGGCTGAAATCGTATTTCATGGCAAGGTCGTACTTATCTATTATGGCGGTGATGCTCCGGTAATAGTCCTGCGGGAAAAGAATATAGTTGTCGTGGTCGGACTTTTTGGTGTGAAAATCAAAGACGCTTTTTTGCAGCAGGAAGGTCTGACCGTCTATCGCTTCGTCATCGCTGACGGTTATCCCGCCGTACCAGCGCTGTACGAAATCTTCAAGGACTACGAGCCTGATATAGTTTACCTGTGAGGTCTCTCTGGGCGGCAGAAGCGAGCGGTCGCCTTTTTCGGCGAACCAGTCGGAAAAGACGGTATAGAGCTGTTCAGCCCAGAGACTGTATGGGTCGTTATTGACGGTGAAGAGGAGCTTTTCTCCTGATGCGTAGGACACATCGAGAGTACAGGGCTGATACTCGGGAGGAAGCCCTGCGGTGACGTGGTATTCTCCGTTTTTCAGTGCGAGCTTCTGGTCGTCGATGACCTGCTGTACACCCTGGAGCAGCTTTTCGTCCGCTTTTGCGCTTATGCCTGAATTTGCCTCGCAGGCGAGCAGGCTGTCGTTTTCGTCCGTTTTTATCTCAAAGAGGAAAAAGTGTTCCTCCTTCTCTGTACAGCGGGTGGCAAGGTAGAAATCTGCTTGAAACCTTGTTATTTCTTTCGATGTTATGGTCTTTGGTGCGTCTTTGTCGGTGCGGTCGGTCGTTCCGCCGCATATATGCTGGGGCTTGCGCTTGCCGAACAGACCGAAAAGCTTTTTTTCTGCCATGATGATACCTCCTTTGTCCTTATCCTTCTCTTTTGATTATAGTAAACGTTTAAGCCGTTGTCAAGCGTAAAACGGGGGTTTTGCTAACTAAATACCTATCAAAGTTTTACAAGCCGTTCATTGACGCAAACGCACTTTTTTGATATAATGTACTAAAGAGTCGGCGTATGTCCGACAAATAAGTAAAAATATATAATTTTTGATATACTTTGGCGGTATGTGTTTTTTCATGATGGGAAAAGGAGAAAGAGATGAAAAAGGATAATAATTCCGCCGGAAAAGTGAAGAATACCGAAAGAATACTCGATCAGATAGCGCTCAGAAAGCAGGCTCCGCTTGGGATATATGCTGTTCTTGTTATACTGTATGTGGCTGCGACTGTGGTCGTGACATCTACCGCAGGCATGCAAGGCGAGGTCAGCATGTTCGGAGTATCGCTTACTATTTACTCGTTTGCGGGCATCTTTTCTGCGCTTTCAAATATATTCATCATGCTTATTGCGGTGCATTTCGGCAAGCTTGGCTTTTTCACGGCGATGACGGCACTGGTCGTTCAGTTCCCGATGATATTGGTCGGTATATTCGTAAAAGGAAATGCGGACAGCCTTCCTGGTCTGTTTACAGATTTCTTTACGTTGATAGCAGTAATTATTATTTATCTGAATAATATGAGGATCGACAAGGCTCAGGACAAGCTGAGAGATCAGGCGGTCACCGATAACCTTACGGGGCTGCCCAACAGATTTGCCTGCTCGGAGCTTGTAAATGACCTTATCAGGCAGGGCGAGAAATTTACGCTGGTGTCGATAGACATAAACAATTTTAAGAGCATCAATGACACTATGGGTCGTAATGCGGGAAATGAAGTTATCATTGAGATCGCTTCACGCTGGAAGAATGCTGCGGATCAGGAGTCATCGGGTACGCTTGATTTTGTGACAAGGCAGAGCGGCGATGAGTTCTCACTGATAATCAGAAATTACAGCTCGGAAGACGATATAATAAAGACGATAAAGCATTATCAGCTGATACTTGAAAAGAAGGTCACGGTGGAGGACTGCGATCTGTATCTGAGTGCGTGCTTCGGCTATGCTGAATATCCGACAGATGCGGATAACAGCGACAGCCTGTTCTCTAGTGCTGATGCGGCGGTATACGAGATGAAGCGGATGGGCAACTCGAACAATATACTGCGCTTCACTCCTGAGCTGCTGAAGAACGAGCGCTCAGTTGAGATAGAGCGTAAGATCAGGGCTGCACTGGTGAACGATTCGCTGTTTTTCAATCTTCAGCCTCAGTATGATATTTCTCACAATCTGCGTGGTTTTGAGGCGCTTGCAAGAATGAAGGACTCGGACGGCACGATGATAAGCCCCGGCGAGTTCATTCCTGTTGCGGAAAAGGCAGGACTTATCGACAAGGTGGACATCAGCGTTTTCAGGAATGCGGCGAAGTTTTTCGGTGAGCTTATACAGAAAACGGGTGCGGACATCACGCTGAGCGTCAACGTTTCGGTAAGACACCTTATGAAGAACGATTTTCTTGATGAGATAAGATATGTTATCAATACCTGCGGTGTTCCTGCGGACAAGCTGGAGATAGAGATAACAGAGTCGATAATGATAGATTCGGCGGAAAAGGCGCTTGTGTGCATAAACGAACTCAAGAACCTGGGACTCAAGATCGCGATAGACGATTTTGGCACGGGCTATTCGTCGCTGAGTTATCTTATCAATTTCCCTGCTGATATTCTGAAGGTGGACAAATCTTTCATTGACAAGATGAACTCAAGTGAGTCTTCAAAGCAGTATGTGGCTGCGATAATCTCCATTGGTCACATCATGAACTTTGACGTCATCTCGGAAGGCGTTGAGGAGCCTGAACAGCTTGACACGCTGCGCAGTATCGGCTGCGATTACATCCAGGGATTTATCTGGGGTCGTCCGCTTGCTCCTGAAGATGCGGAGGATCTGGTCATCAGTTCGATGCGTGCAGAATAAAATGTTTTGAACATAACAAAGGACAGAGAGCCAAGGCTTTCTGTCCTTTTTGTATTTCGGGTCATATCAGCAGCATGGTCTGTGGGAGATATTATGCGCTGCTGTTGTCAGACATATCATTTGAGTCCTTTTTTCAGAGTGAGGATATTATGTCCGTCACGGTATTCATAGATGACATCGTCCATGCTCTTTTTGACCATAAAGATGCCAAGACCGCCGATCTGTCTGTCCTGTGCGCTCAGGGTTATATCGGGATCGTCCTTTGCAAGCGGGTCATACGGCACGCCGTTATCTATGAAGGTTATGTCTACCATTTTGCCCTCATCGTCTGTCTGGACTCTGACGGTGGCAGGGCCTTCGCCTGAGCCGTAGGCATAGTTTGCGATATTGACAAAGATCTCCTCAACGGCGATGTCTATCTGCATCTGGATCTTCATGGGGCAGCCTGTGCCCTCAAGATGCTGGTTGACAAAGTCGATGACGGTGTCGAGGTTTTCTGTTTTTGCAAGTATATCAAGCTTGTCCATTTCTCTCACTCCCATTTTGAAAATAGCTGTCTATTTCACGCTCTGTGCGTTTGAGTATCTCGTTTGTATCTGCGCCGTATATATCAAGACATTCCGCTTTGAACAGCATGGTATCCTTTATACCGTAAAACGTTTCTGCAAGGGCTTTTACATAGCCAAAGCCGTACTGCTCGCTGAATATCTTTCCGCCTGCGGTGGTTATATACACGAGCTTTTGGGCTTTACAAAGGCTTATGGGTTCGCCTTTTTCGGAATAGTCAAAGGTCAGTCCCAGCACGTTGATATGCTCAAAATACTGTTTCAGCGAGGCAGGGAAGGACAGATCCCAGAAAGGTGCGGCGATAACTATCACATCGGCTTGTGCAAACTGTTTTGCGGTGTCAAACTCCTTATCCGAAAAGTCACCGCTCTGGCAGGCTTTATCACGCTTTGCAAGAAATGCGGCATCGGTCGCCTGAAAGTCAAGCTCACCAGTTCTTACCTCGCAAACGTCTCCGCCGAGCTTTTCAAGGAAATACTCCGCAAGCGCTTTTGTTCTTGAATTGTCTCGCACAGCTGCATTTATGTACAGGACTTTCATTGCTGCTTCCTTTCAGACAGGCTCACATGGTGAGCGTAAGGTTGTTAAGCCCAAGTGAATTTACGTAGTTTGCGTCTTTTACCATTTTTATTACCATTCGTATGCCGATATGTGCGGCAGGGTCGTCGCCCTCGTGCATTTCAAGGTATTTTACGGGGTCAAAGTTCATGCAGTTATCACGGATACGAAGCACCGGCATTGAATTGTCTTTTATCATAAGGCGTATGTCGATGCTGTGGTCTTTTCTGCCCTTGAAGCCGTGGGAGACGATATTGTTCGCCATTTCCTCGATACTCAGGGCGATAGTATTTGAGGTCTTTCTGTCAAGACCGTGATCCTTGCAGAATGTGCCTGCTTTTGTGGAGGCATCGATGACATCTTCCTGCTTCAGTATGGAGACTTCAAAGCAATCACGTTCGTCTGCGCCGAAGTCATCAGAGAGCATCGCAAAAGACTGAGCGCTGATAGATGCTTTCTTGTTCTTGACTGATACGTACAGGGTTATGAGCATAAGCGTTAAGCTTTCTCCGCACAGGAAGCCGAGCCACACGCCGGTCACATCAAGGAAGCGGCTGAGTATATAAGCGACAAGGGCTGTGAGTGCGAAGTTTTGTAGGACTGATATTATCATTGTAGTTCTGACACGTTCGATGCCCTGATAGTAATTCTTGAAGCTTGTATTCAGCACGCACGGAACAAGCGACAGCACGAAAAATCTGAATCCGCTGACTGCCATTTCCTTTGCGTCGGGGTCGGTGAGGAACAGAGTTACCATAGGTTTTGCGGCAACAAGCACAACGACTGTTACAGCAGAGCATATTATTGTTCCGTAGTAGCACATTATTTTAACAAGCTCTTTGAGGGAGGTCCTGTCCTCGTCGGCATAGAGTATCGACGAGAGGGTAAGGGCTACTGCTGCGACGCCTGAGCTGAAGGCATAGCAGATATTTCCGACAGAAGAAATTACCGAATAGGCTGCGACGGCGTGCTTTCCGTGTATATCAAGAAGTATCTTATTAAGCACGAAGGTGAGCAGCACGAGGCTGACCTGATTGATGAGGGTAGGGATACCGTCTTTCACGAGCCTTGAACAGATACTGAACTTGATGAGAGAGATCTTGAATTTGAAGATACAGTTTTTCTTGAAGAAGTAAGCGATGCCGATAAAGAATGCAATGAAATAGCTCAGGCTTGAAGCGAGTCCCATTCCGAATGTGCCCCACTTGATAACGGTAACGTTGAGGATATCCAGTGTAATATCGCCGATTGTCATAAGTGCGACTGCAACGACGAGTCTTACACGGCTTCCGGACATCTGCATATACGGGACCATTATCTGAGCTGCGATAAAAGCGGGAGCACCGATTATAAAGCCGCGCAGATAGTCTTTGGTAAGCCTGAAAACTTCGTTGTCGGGTGAAGGCTTGCCGGCGCCGAGCAGAGTACATATAGGATCTGTAAAGCACAGCACTGCGACCATACCTATCACGGAAATGATAACTGCGAGAACGACAGACATTGTGAAGCAGGCATTTGTGCCTTCCTTATCGCCGCTTCCCATAGTTTTTCCGCACATTACCTGAACGCCTGCCGAGATGAGGCAGCCAAATGCTGCAAAGACCAGCAGTATAGGTGTTGCAAGACCGTAGGCAGTCATTGAATCGACACCGAGATAGCGCCCTATCATCATACTGTCGATAAGCATACACAGTGTTACGGTCATTGAAGAGAGTATCTGTGTAAGCAGCATTTGTTTAAAAAGTTTCCTTATCATTATAAGCTTCCCTTGTTTTAGTCTTGATATTGATACAATAATAGCAGATATGCCCTTTAAAGTCAACGGAGCGTCATCGTCGGCTCCTGTTTCGGACATAAAAGGGAAAAGCCCGTACTATCGAACTTTTCCCGCTTTTCATCAGATGTTCTTTAATACAACTATGTCGATCTTTCCGGCGAGCACTCCTACACGAATATCGTCGGCAAGATTTGCAAGTATGGACTTTTCAAGTTCGTCCCATTCTTCACTGTAATCCTGCTGTGTATCCTGCGATTTGAAAGCATCTTTATATGCTTCAAGAGACCAGATCGTTGCCTTATCATAATCTGCAAACCCTTTGCTCCAGACGCCATAGCTGTCGTCAGTCTCTGTCTCGTTGTTTCCGAGCATACTTTCCACTGCAACGGCTATCTTTCCGATAATGCCTTTTGCGGCGGCGTTCTTTCCGCTGGTAGAGACTGAAAGGATCTTTCCCACATCATATTCACGAGTCTTGTCGATCTTAACATTCAGATGAAGCTCGATCTGATACTGATTCGTTTCGATCCAGAACCTGCCCATGCCGTAGGAAAGCAGCTGGGGAAGCATACAGATCATTTCTTCTGCCATCAGCCTCAGTCTCAATGTGGTCTTCTCGTCAAGCTTCAGATACTCGGCTGTTGTCTGGACCTGCTGCGGTATGATTCGGTTATCCTCATCGGGACTTTTAAGGATATACTCATCAGAGATCATGTGCCTGCCTCCATAACTGTACGGTAAACCGTTTGTTATTTGATGTTGAGTATGCGGGAAAAGCCTGTGATAGAGAATATCTCCATTATATCTTCGCCTACGTTGGTAAGCTCGAACCTTCCGCCCTTTTTAGCCATTGCCTTGTGAGCGCTGAGCAGGACTCTGAGTCCGGCGGAGGAAATATATATGAGCTTTGAGCAGTCCAGATTTACCACTTCTGCTTTTTCTGTGGCTGCGTTGATCTCTTTTTCCAGATCGGGAGCTGTTGTGGTGTCAACTCTGCCTTCGACCTGCATATTTGCGATCTGATTTTCGTAATTAACATTAACAGTCATAATAATATCCCTCTTTCACTTAGATTAATTTTTACTGATAAGATAATAACTATGTTACCTATAATTATAACTCAATTAGTCCTCAAAAACAACAGAATTTGCCCCCGTTCACAGAAATGTTACAATTCAAGAAGGCGGGAGGCTTATCCTTGGGTGATAGGGCTGCGTTCATATATTGAAAGATTTAATCAAAGCACAAAAAACCACGGCTGACCGCTTGATGAACGGATAAGCCGTGGCTTTTTATTTTTAACTAACGTCCGAAGGATGCGGCTGCTTTGAATTTGCCGTCTTTTATCTCCAGTTTCAGCTCAAATCCCATTCGTTCAAGATCCTGCTTGGCTATTGCAAGACCTACGCCGCTGCCTGAGTTTCCGCTTCGGGAGGAATCGTCCTTGACAAATGGCTTGACGAGTTCATCTGTGGACAGCTTTGGCATCTGCTGGGGAGTATTGATGATGCACAGGGCTTTTTCGGTCAGGACAACATCAACGGTCGAACCCTGCTCTGAATAGACAGCTGCGTTATGCAGCAGGTTTTTAAAAGCCTGAGTGAAGAGCTTGCGGTCGGCATTTATTATCGGGCTGCTGCGGACATCAAATTCGCAGGAGAGCTGATTTGTTTCAAATGCTGCGCTCAGTTCGTCTATCACATTACGGCAGACATCTTTGACGGATATATCCTCGGGTTCAAGCGCCTGAGTACCTGCTTCGGCTTTTGCAAGCTTCAGTATATCGGAGACTGTGTTATTCATCTGTTCTACGTTCTGCGAGATCATTTTTTCATAATGCTCACGCTTTTCGGGGTTGATGTCGGACTGGAGCAGTTCGGTATAGCCTGCGATAGATGTAAGAGGTGTTTTCAGGTCGTGCGCCATGGCGTTTGTCGTTTCCTGACGGGCAAGGAAGATCTCATAGTTTGCTTTTTCCTTGGTATAGCTTATCCAGGTGAAGATAAATACCGAGACCAATGTGACGATAAGCACTGAGGCTGCGGTCGTCCAGACGATAATAGGGAAGACTTCGAGGAACGATGCGTTCACGGCACAGAAAAGGCAGCATTCCATCGGTTCGCCGTCTTTGTCCGCCCAGGTCAGTGGGTATGAATATATCAGCGCTCCGTTTGTATATGTGATGTCGTCATCTTTGAAGTTATCAATGTTTTCAAGCTCCTCAACGAACTTATCCATTTTTGTTTCGAGCTTGGTATCAACACAGTCATATTTGTCGATATAAAACGGGTTTATAGGATAGAAAAGCAGTGATACTGTTTCGCTGTCGTGTTCATACAGCTTCAAACCGCTTGTATCTTCAGGGAAAAAATCACGTCCGTCTAGCTCTGTAAAAACTTTGGTCTTGCTGGCATATTCATTGATAGCATAGTATCCGTAACTGATCCTCGGATAACAGTATTGTCCGTCGACATAGGCTTTATAGCAGTTGTATGTGAAAACTTTCCCTTTCTCAAAATCTTTATCCATACGTTTGCCGTATTCATCGATCAAAGCGTTGACCTGATCGCTGATGTCGGGATGGCATATGAAGTAACGCTTGGTACCGCCGCCGGGAAATAGTTTTTCTGAACCGTCTTTTTTTTCATCTTCGACCTGCAGATAGGCTTTGTGGTAGGTATCACACAGGACGTTTCCCTTGCTGTTGACGACACGGCAGGAAAGCGGCTGCTGACCGTATTTTTCAACGTCATCGGTATATTGCTGCATACTGCGGTCAAGATCTCCGATCCTGGAGATGGCATCTTGTTTGTTTTCCAGCAGCTCTGCTTCAAATCTGATCTCGTTGATCTGATCTTTTACTTTGTCTTTTATCTTAGCTTTGTATATCACCGATGCGGTGATGAAGGCAGCGGTGCAAAGCACGGTTACCACTGAAAGCGCTATTATCAGTCTTTTGAAAATGAGCTTTTTGAAATTCGGTTTGTGTATCGTTTTGTTCTTTTTTCTTTTCATTGTTCTCCCTCTTTTATGCTATTCGGTGAGCTTGTAGCCTCCGCCGAATACGGTCTTTACACGCTTGCTCTCACTGCCGAGAGCTTTGCGCAGCTTTTTTATGTGGTTGTCTACCACTCTTTCTTCACCGTCAAAATCGTAACCCCAGACCTTCGTTATCAGTGTTTCCCTGCTTAGTACCCTGCCTTTATTGTCCATGAGCAGCTTGAGAAGAAAATACTCCTTCGGGGCGAGGTCTATCTCTTTTCCGCTGACACTGACGGACATCTTTATCGGGTCAAGTTCTATCTGTCCGCAGACTGTTTTGTTCTGCGTCAGGATCATTCCTTTTGCTCTTTTGACAAGCGCTGTACACTTGGCGTATAGTGCTGCAAGCGAGAAAGGCTTGACGATGTAGTCGTCGGCGCCCAGATCGTAGCCGTGGAGAATATCGTTTTCGCTGCCAAGAGCTGTCATGAAGATTATGGGACAGGTACTCTCGCTGCGCAGATATTTGCAGATGTCAAAGCCGGAAGCGCCGGGAAGCATTATATCAAGAAGCACAAGGTCATACTCGTTTTCATAGACCTTTTCAAGACCTGTATCTCCGTCGCAGGCAAAGTCAAGCTCAAAGATCACTTCGTCTTTTGAAGCAAAATAATCACTTATCATCTCACGTATCTGCGCTGAATCCTCTACTGCAAGCAATCTGAATGCCATATCTGTTTTCTCCTTTCAACAAGAAGGATAACAGCTACTTATATCCTTTTTGTATCCTTTTTCATCATTTGACAAGAAATATTATAAAACAGTACCATTGTTATGTCAAGCACAGGAAAAGGGCAGCAAATGTTCAGGGCTAAAATATCTTTTTATTGTGTTTCTTGCTTGATTTTTGGCAGGGAATATGTTATAATGAGATATAAAGTTAATTTGTTTTAAAGAGGGAGGAGTGTCTATGAATTTTCAAAAGCTTGCTGACAGCTTTTTTGCCCCGACCTGTATCATATCTGTTGAGAGAAAAGACGACGGCTACGGCGTGATACGTATTGTTGCGGGAAACGAAAAGTATATCGCACCTATTGAAAATCCTGTCTTTGCGGGTGAGATCAATATGCCCGGTGTGCCTGATGTGCTGAAAAGCAGGAACCGTTTCATCCCGAATTCGCCTTATGATATTTACCTCCCAAAAGATACGGGCTTTGAGGACATCTGTTTCCGTGCGGCTGTCAAAAAGATACCGATACATACTTATGTGCATCTGAACGATCTGGAGCTGTGGTTCGATATTTACTGCCTGCCCATCGACTATGAGGACGGTGAGATCTGCTACTGTGCGTACACTGCACAGCCGAGCGATCCTGACGATATAGGTCTGAGTTCAAGCCAGTCTGGCACCGCTTCTGAGGACGTTATCAAGACCTGCATCAAGCTTCACGGAACGCAGGATATGAAAAGTACGATGTCTGACGTTATAAATGATATACGTCTGATATGCAAGGCTGACGGCTGTACGATAATCCTTGCAGATACGGAGAAAAGGACGTACAGCGTACTGGCGACGAGCTTTGATGAAAAAAGCAGCGTAAAGCAGGTGACACAGTTTGATGATTTCGGCGACATCACTGCATCATGGCTTGATATGTTCGGCGGCAGCGATTGCCTTATCATCAAGGATCAGAAGGATCTTGACTACATTCGCAGCGCAAATCTTCCGTGGTATAAAACTCTTTGTGAGGCGGGTGTGACGAGCCTTGTGCTTTTCCCGCTGAAATACAACAAAGAGGTCCTGGGCTTCATCTGGGCGACTAATTTTGATACGACAAACACGATGCGTATCAAGGAGACACTGGAGCTGACGACATTTTTTATTTCCTCAAAGCTTTCAAGCTACCGTATGCTTGAGCATCTCAAAGAGATAAGCTATACCGATCAGCTGACGGGAATTTCAAACAGGCTCGCCTGCACGGAACGGGTGGGTGAGCTGATAGATAAAGGCGAGAGATTCACGGTGGTCTCGGTGGATATAAACAGCTTCAAGAGCATCAATGACTCGTTCGGTTTCGATACGGGAAACAGGGTGCTGATCGCTATTGCGCAGCGCCTGAAAAAGACCGCAGAGGAAAACGTTTCGGGAAGCAAGGATATAATCGCACGAATGAACGGCGATGAATTCGCTCTTGTTATCTGCGGCAAAGAGTCAGACGAAGAAATATTTGATACTATCAAAAAGTATGAGACTGCAATCACTCAGCTGCTGACGGTTGACGGGATAGACCTGTATATCACTGCATCGTTCGGATACTGTATGTTCCCTGATGATGCTGTGACGGCAGACAATCTTTTCTCTTATGCAAATGCCTCGGTGTCTGAGATAAAACGTATCAACAGCAGCAATCATATACTGCACTTTACACCTGAGCTTATCCGTGAGGAGCATACTCTTGAACTTGAACGCAAGCTGATAACGGCTCTTGAAAACGACACGGTATACTACCAGCTCCAGCCGCAGTTCGACATCTCGCACAAACTGCGAGGCTTTGAGGCTCTGGCACGTATGAAGGATACTGACGGCAATAACATCTCTCCGGGAGAGTTCATACCTGTTGCGGAGAAGGTCGGACTTGTGGATAAAGTTGACGGTGCTGTGTTCAGAAAGTCGGCTGTGTTTGTCGGCGGGCTTATCAGAGAGACAGGTGCGGACATCATGCTAAGCGTCAATGTCTCGGTGCGGCATCTGATGAAGAACGACTTTTTCGATGAGGTCTGTGAGGTGCTGAAGGTTAGCGGTCTTGCGGCGGATCATCTTGAACTGGAGATCACAGATTCGATAATGATAGAATCGGCTGACAAAGCACTTGAGCTGATAGAGAAGATAAGAGGACTGGGCGTGAAGGTAGCTATCGACGATTTCGGAACGGGGTATTCTTCGCTCAGCTATCTGAACAGGATACCTGCAAATATCCTGAAGATAGACAAGTCGTTCATTGACAAGATGAATCAGAGCGATTCGTCAAAACAGTATGTAGCGGCGATAATCTCCATAGGACATATTATGGGGTTTGAAGTCATATCCGAGGGCGTTGAGGAGCCTGAACAGCTCAGGACGCTCGGAGAGATAGGCTGCGATTACATTCAGGGCTTTATCTGGGGCAGACCTCTGCCGTGCGAGGAAGCCGGAAAACTTGTACGGGGAAAGGAGAAATAGCTATGGACTTTAAGTCATGGATAGAAAATGTCGAAGGCATGGCGAGCATTTATTCGTTTGATGTTCTGCCCGACGGCAGTTACAGCGAGATACGCCTTATGGAGTATAACAGCGACAACTTTTTTATGATGTCTCTTCCGCCTGAAGCGCCCAAGTTTTATCCGGGGATACCTTATCGCACATATTTTACCGATCTTAACTTTGAGAACTTTGTATACAAAAGCGCTACCTCTCACGAGCCGCTGTATTCTTACGTCAATGCAAGAGGCGGTTGGATAAAGGGATTGTATCTGCCGATAAGCGAGCCGGGAACAGTCTCTGTTGAGGTCAATAAGCAGCGGGCTGAAAACAGCGGAAAGAAAACATACTACTGTTTGTATGTGGTACATTTTGCACCTGATGTTACCTCGGACTCGATGACGCAGCGTTCAACGGAAGTCTCAAACGCTGTGATAAATATAAGCATAAGACTTCACGAGACACAGGATTTTTTCAAAGCTATGGCGGCGGCAGCAGGCGAGATAAGATCGGTGTGCGGTGCGCAGATATGCTCGATATATACTGTTGACACGGACAGCCACAAATGCTTTTTTATCAATGAGGAAGGCGTGCAGAAGGAAAGGCTCGAAGCGTTCACGGTTGAGATGGGATGCTCGCCTTATGAGATAGCGCTGCGGTGGGAAGAAGACCTTGCGATGAGCGACTGCTTGTTGCTTGACGATCTGAGTGTTATTGAACAGCGTGATCCTGTGTGGTACAAGTCGCTGTGCGATCACGAGATAAGAAATATCATTCTTTATGCGGTCCGTTTCAACCAGATGCTTGTCGGGTTTATCTGGGCGGCAAATTATGATACATCAAAGATGATGAAGATCAAGGAAACGCTCGAACTTGCGACATTTGTTATCGCTGCGGTCATTGCGAACAATCAGCTTGTTTCACGGCTCGAAGAAAAGAGCAGCACCGACGGGCTTACACGTCTTGGCAGCCGCAACGCTCTGAACGAGCGTGTTGACAGGCTGGTTTCGGGAACGGACGAGCTGCCTGACAGGATAGGTATCGTTTATGCGGACATCAATGGGCTGAAGCGTGTGAATGACAGCGAGGGACATGATGCAGGCGACAGACTGCTGAAAAAGGCGGCGGCTCTGCTGAAGGCGTCCTTCGGTGACCATGAGATCTACCGTGCGGGCGGCGACGAGTTCGTGATGATCTGCCCTGAGACTGATGAAGACGAACTTGAGCGTTTGTTATCGCAGCTTCGTGCGCTTGCAGACAGCACGCAGGACGTTAGCTTTGCTCTTGGCACATGCTTTTGCGACAAGGACAATGACATTGTCCGTGCTATGCAGACAGCTGACGATAATATGTACAAAGACAAGCAGGATTACTACCGCCGCCATCCCGAAAAGGACAGGCGCAACCGCAAGCGCAGCGGCGATCAGCAGACGGATTAGCAGAAACAGGAGCATGGTATCATAAGATGAAAAGGCGTACAGAGATGTGCGCCTTTTTTGTTTGCGTATTGTTAGACACGTATTTGCGGTATATACAAATTGTTAGCTCTTTTAACCTAAGATTTGGTGCAACATGACGAAGATTTTTCAAAAATCCGTTGACAAAAATATTAATTTGTGTTAAACTATAAACATTGATAAATGTTATTAAACATAAATGTTCCGCCGCTATCGGCGAACATACACAAATGACAAGTGGGTAATCATTATGATGAATATGCTTGAAGAAGCAATAATCTATGCAACGGTGATGCACCAGGGAAAGATACGCAAGTTCAGCGGGATACCTTTTATTCTGCACCCGATGGAAGTTGCGCAGATACTCTCGACAATGACCAGCGATCAGGAAGTTATCACGGCGGGTATTCTGCACGACATTGTTGAGGATACCGACGGAACGCTGGAGGAGATCGAAAAGAGGTTTGGCAAAAGGGTCGCACTGCTTGTTTCTTCCGAATCTGAAGCAGAGTATCCCGGTGAGGACAGGGCTGATTCGTGGAAGAGGCGCAAGGAGGAGTCACTGCTTGTTCTGAAAAACAGCGAGGACATAGGCGTGAAGATGCTGTGGCTCGCTGATAAGCTTGCTAACATCAGGTCACTGGCAGGAGAGTATTCTGCAAAGGGTGAAGCGATCTGGCAGTCACTTCACCAGCACGACCCTGAAATGCAGTGCTGGTACTATCAGAGCGTTGCGGAAATGGTAGAGCTTTCGCTGAACAAGACAGGCGCTTTCAAGGAGCTTATCAAACACATAAACTTCATCTGGCCGGGAACGTTCAACTCCGATAAGGCAAAGTACAAGAAATACAAGGAAGTCAGCATAGATGGCTGCAAGCAGATCGGACGGGGAGCTAAGGGCGAAGTTTACCGTTACAATGACGAGCTTGTAATAAAGGTGTTCAATCAGAACAACACATATCACGATGTTGAACAGGAAATAGACCTCAGCCGCAAGGCCTTCATTCTTGGGATACCTACGGCAATATCCTTTGGTATCGTGTCGGTAGGCGAGCGCTACGGTGCTATGTTTGAGCTGGTGGATTCGGAGCCTGTGTCAAAGTATATCGCAAGGGCGCCTGGTCAGGTAGAGACTTATGCAAAGATAATGGCTGATCTTGCCTGCCTGATACAGTCGATAACGGTAGATGAGGATGAAGGCTTCCCAAAGGTGACAAAAAGGCTGCACAAGTATATTGACGGCGGTGTTGCTTTTGAAAACGAGGAGCTTGCACAAAGGTGCAGAGAGCTTATCGACACTTTACCCGATTCGGACAATCTGGTACACGGCGATTTTCACACGGGAAATGTATTTCTGCAAAACGGTGAGGCGCTGCTGATAGATATGGACAGGGTCGCAACGGGCGATCCGACCGCTGAGATAGCTGATCTTTACTATTTCTATGTGGTGCTGGGCGAGGACGACCCGAAGGTCGTTGAGGATTTTATGGGATTCTCATACGAAACGGCAAAGAAGTTCTTTGAGCATTTCCTCAGATACTATCTGGGAACTGACGATGAACAAATCTGTAAAGACGTTGTGGAAAAAGCATCGCTGATATGTTATATCAGGCTGCTTTGCAAGCTGCACAAAAAAAGCGATCCTGTGGGTGCGGACAGAAAGGCTGCTGACAGATGCCTTGAAAGGATCGGACTGCTGGCAAAAAAGCTTGAAACTCTTGGTTATTGATAGGAGGAAATGCCATGAAGATAACGAGTTTTAATCCGATAATCATGACAAAAGATGCAAAGGCTGTGACGGATCTATTTGAGGAGCTGGGTTTTGAGCTGCGGCACACAAAGGGCGGATTCAACAAGGAAAACGTCACTATCTATGATATGAAAAATGCTGACGGGTTCCGTGTTGACGTTTCGCAGAAAGACGGGCTGGAGCAGGATAGGCTGGTCATAAGAATGAATGTTGATAACATAAACGAGGCTTATGAGCTGCTAAAAGCGCACGGCTTCAGAAACGTACGAGGTGATGAGATAGAGGACAGCGGTTCATCGGAAACGGCGCTGATGGTCTCCCCGACAGGCTATTGCATTAGAGTAATACAGCACACGAAGTAAACGCTCGCAGGAAACTGCGTGAATAATAAAACCATTTCAGGAGGAATTGCTATGAAAATCACAGGATTCAACCCGTTGATCGTTACCAAGGACGCAGAGGCAGCTATCAAGCTGTTTGAGGAACTTGGCTTTGAGCGCAGGCACAGTCTCAATGCAAGCACAGGCACAGCTGACTTCACCAGTGTGCGTATGAAAAATGCAGGCGGCTTTTATGTAGATATTGCAAATGTGCCTGTTGAACAGGATATGACGCTTATCAGAATGAATGTTGACGATTTCGATGAGGCTTATGAGTTCCTGCTCTCAAAGGGGTTCACAAATCCAAGAGGCGGTCATACTGTTGACACAAAGACGAACAAGTCGTGTATGATGAGATCGCCCACAGGCTACGCATTTGACCTGTGCCAGCATATAAAAGATTGAGAACGAGTACATAAGGAGCGATAACAAATGAAGATAACAACTTTCAATCCGCAGATAGTTACCAGAAACGCTGAGCCGATCGTGAAGCTGTTTGAGGAGCTTGGATTTGAAATGAGACACAACCAGAAAAACGCAGGCAAGAATAATATCAACATTATCAGAATGAAGGACGCAAACGGATTCTATGTTGATATTTCCGAGTCGCAGCTGGGACCGCCGCAGGATATGGTCGGTATACGTATGAATGTCGACAACTTTGAGCAAACACGTGATCTGCTGTTTTCAAAGGGCTTTAAAAGCGTTTACGGCAACGACTCATTGGATCTGAAGTCCTCTCGGTCGGCTATGATGATCTCGCCGTCGGGCTACGGTATAAATGTTATCGAACACTTAAAGGCAAAGGAGTAATTGATATGGAAATAACAGCTTTCAACCCGCTGATAGTTACAAAGGACGCAGAGGCAGCCAAGAAATTGTTTGGGGAGCTTGGATTCGAGCACAGGCACACCAAGACAGGCATCAACGATGAGGACATCACTAATTTTGATATGAAAGATGCCAACGGTTTCAGAGTCGATATTGCGCAGGTGGACAAGATCCCGCAGGATATGATGGCTATAAGAATGAATGTCAGGGATTTCGACGAGGCTTATCAGTTCCTGCTCTCTAAAGGATTCAAAAACGCTCAGGGCGACAAAATTACTGACACGGGTTCTTCAAAGGCAACTCTTATGGTTTCGCCTTCAGGCTTTGCAATAAGCCTTGCAGAGCATATCAGGAAATGATCCCTGCTGAGCAGCTGGGGAAAATCTTTTGAGGGAAGCGCAACACGTGGTAGTGGTTACGCTGTATCACCCCACCTCAGAAACCTTTTGGATCTTCGGCGGGATCGGGGACAGTTCCTGATGACCTCGTAAAGCTCACAGAGAACTTAATAGAGACGAAAAGGCGTGCAGAAATGTGCGCCTTTTTTTGTGTGCGGAGGAGCTTGCGGTAGCGATGAAAACTATTGACTTTCGGCGGAAAAAGCGGTATAATAAATCAGAAAATTATAGTTCAAAATCACGTAATATTTATACATTGGAGGTAAACTATGAAAGGCAATATCTTTAAACGTGCGGCTGCGGCGGTGCTGGCGCTGCTTTTAGTGTTCGGAAGCATACCTGCCGGCAGCGATTTTACAGGGCTTTTCAGCGGCTCGGTGATGTCGGCGAGTGCGGAGACGATCAATAATCTGGAGTATAGTATCCTTGATGATGACACGGTGGAGATAATCGCTTACCACGGCGATGATTCTACGGTAGTTATCCCGGAACAAATCGAGGGCATGAGCGTTACAAGCATCGGTGAAGAAGCATTTTATAATAACACAGCCCTTACAAGAATAACTATACCCGACAGCGTTACAAACATTGGCCGCAGAGCATTTTCAGGCTGCACAAGACTTAGCGATGCATTTGTTTTACCTGCAAGTCTGGAGTCAATAGGTGAAGCGGCATTTACGGCCTGTGCATTTACATCTGTAACTATCCCCGCAAAAGTGACCTCGATAGACGCAAATGCGTTCTTGAATTGCTTCAACTGCACAGACGTTTACTGTTTTGCAAAGCCCAATAATCTCTCATGGGACGACAGCGACTGCAACGACTTTATGCCGGACAAGGCTACAAAGTGCTACGTTCCGGGCAAACTGCTTGGCGCTTACAAAACAAAATTCGGAAGCAGCGTCAACGTTACGTTCCTTTCCGAGGACAGCTGCGGCGAAAATGCAACGTGGGAATTTGACAGCGAGACGGGCAAGCTGACTATCAGCGGCACGGGTGCGATGTATGACTACAACGGCGAAGATATGCCGTGGTGGGATCATATATATGATATAACATCTATCGAGATAGGTGAGGGCATCACTGCTATCGGTGCATGGGCTTTTGCAAACTCATCAAATGCAGCGAGTGTTGTTATACCCAGCAGTGTTACAACGATCGGCGAAGCTGCTTTTGCATGCTGCGGTCTAACATCTATTGATATACCCGAAAGCGTGACAAGCATCGGAAATAGTGCGTTTTGTGAATGTAAATTCACAACTGTAACTATCCCGAGCGGAGTTACTGCTATAAATGAAAGTGTATTTCAATACTGTGATCATCTTGAAACTGTGGTTATACCGCAGGGTGTCACAAGTATAGGGAAAAGTGCTTTTGTAGGCTGTAGTTCACTTAAAACAGCAGCGCTTCCTGAAGGTGTTGCAAGTATAGGAAAATTTGCTTTTGAAAACTGTGAATCACTTAAAATTATTGTTATACCATCAACTGTTACCAGTATTGATGACTGTGCTTTTAACGGGTGCAATGCCGTTGATGATGTTTTCCTTTTGGTCAATGATCCGACCAAGCTGACCTGGAGCGATGACAGTGGTTCTTTTAAGGTCGATATGGGAACAAGGTGTCATGTTCCGAGCGGAACGGCGGACGATTACAGGGCAAAATTCAACGAGAACGACTATAATGTCACGTTCGTTGACGACCTTGACAGCTACAAGTGCGGCGACAGCGCTTACTGGGCGCTGACTGACACTGACGGCGATGAAACGCCAGACAAGCTGACTATCAGCGGAACGGGTGATATGTATGACTATAATACCTCCAACAGGCATGTGCCGTGGTGGGATAACATAATCAATATTAAATCTGTGGAGATAGCTGACGGAATAACTAAAATAGGTAATTATGCGTTCTCAAACTGTATATTAAACGCTGTAACTATCCCTGCAAGCGTGACCTCAATAGGCAGTAATGCGTTTGCAGCATGCCTTGCTCTTACTTCGCTTACATTTGCCAAGGACAGCAAGCTGACATCTATCGGAACAGAGGCGTTTAGAAACTGTCAAAATCTTACTTCTGTCACTATCCCCGATAGCTTGACCACAATAGGCGAAAATGCGTTCGATTTTTGTAAAAATCTTAAAACAGTTAACTTCAGCGAGAACAGCAATCTCAAAACTATCGGAGCTTCTGCGTTCGTGAATTGCTCAGCGCTCACAACTGTAACTATCCCTGCAAGCGTTACCCAAATAGGTGCTGAAGCGTTCTTTAACTGTACAAGCTGCACCGATGTTTACTGTTTTGCAAATCCAACTCTCACATGGGAAGACAGCGGCTGCGACGATTTTAAGTCGGACAAAGCAACAAAATGCCATGTTCCTGCACAGTATCTTGCAGACTATGAAGAGAACTTTTCAGATGTCAACGTAACGTTCGTGTCTGACTTCTGCGGCGACAACGCTTACTGGGCGCTGACCGACACCGATGGTGACGAGCTCCTCGACAAGCTCACTATCAGCGGCACAGGTGATATGTGGGATTTTGAAAGCGTTGGAGATGCTCCGTGGTGCGATATAAGAGACGGCATCACTTCTATCGAGATAGGAAACGGGATAACGTCGATAGGTGACCATGCTTTCTATTACTGCGATGATCTCACCAGTGTGACATTTAAAAGTACGAGCAAGGTCAAGAAGATAGGTGTATCTTCGTTTGAGTGCTGCAAGAGTCTGACTTCTATCACTATCCCTGCAAGTGTAACGACTCTGAGTGAACGTGCATTCCAGAACTGCGACAAACTCAAAAGCATAAAATTCAAAGCAAACAGCAAGCTCAAAACTATCGGAGAACGTGCATTCTGCGAATGTCCAAAACTTGCTTCGATCACTATCCCTGCAAACGTTGAGAGCATAGGAGAATCTGCTTTTGAATCCTGTGAGGCGCTTGAAAGCGTGGTGCTTGAAGAGGGAAGCAAGCTCAAGACGATAAATGATTATGCGTTCAGGCTTTGCTCGGCTCTTACTACGTTCACTATCCCTGCAGGCGTTACAAATATCGGAAGTGATGCGTTCTTTGGCTGCACAGGCTGTACAGATGTTTACTGCCTTGTTGCAGACC